>DAOUVS010000171.1 GCA_030667525.1 Candidatus Zixiibacteriota bacterium
AAAAACACTTATTCTCGCTTTGCAGACGAAACGCCTTTTTAATCAGCTTATTTGTCTGGACAAAATGCATTGGAGTATGCACCGCACCGCGGGCAATAAACGACGGAGTTTTTAATGTGGCCAAAAGCTCGGCCATCCGAATCGGAAATCCGGCTTTTTCAACATCGCGCCCAGCCGGTGAAGTTGATGTTTTTTGCAATGGCATCGTGGTCGGTGCCATCTGTCCGCCGGTCATGCCGTAAATGGCATTGTTTACAAAAATGGTAGTAAATTTCTCACCACGATTGGCGGCATGGACGATTTCGCCCATTCCAATTGAAGCGAGATCACCATCGCCCTGATAAGTAAATACTATCATATCGGGGCGGGTCCGTTTAAAACCGGTCGCCAGCGCCGGTGCACGACCATGGGCCGCTTCCATAAAATCGCAGTTAAAATAATTGTAAATCAGAACCGAACAACCGACCGGAGCAACACCTACCGCACGTTCCCGCAGACCCAACTCATCGAGCGATTCGGCGACAATGCGATGAATCACACCATGAGTACAGCCGGGACAGTAATGGGTAATATTGTCGCTTATCGATTCCGGGCGCTTAAAAATTGTATTTGGATTACTGGACATTTTATCCTCATTTGATCAAAGTGATCAACTTTTTTTCTTGTCTTTTTTAAACTTTTTTAGAATCTCATAAACCTTATCCTTGACCTCTTCCGGGGTCGGGACAATTCCACCAGTATGGCCAAAAAACTCAATCGGTTTGATACTTTTGGTGACTCGTTCAACATCCTCGACCATCTGGCCGGTTGACATCTCAATATCAAGGATTGCCAATATATTTGGTTTGTTTGCCTCTTTAAACATCTCCTTCTCCGGGAACGGATAAAGCGAGATCGGACGCATCAGACCAACACTGATTTTTTCTTCTTCAAGTTCATCAATGGCAGTTTGGCAGATACGAGCCATTGTTCCGTAGGCAGTAATTAGTACTTTATTTTTATTCGATACTTTGTAAAGCTCGTATTTGACCTCATTTTTCCGAATTTCAACATATTTAGCCTCGAGTTTCAGACAGTTATCCTCGAGTTTTTTGCCATCGAGAAAAAGTGATTTGGTAATTCGTGCTGAACGGCCATCAGCTCCAGTGAGTGCCCAATCAGATTTGCTCGGATCGTTCTGCTGGCGATATTTTTTCGGAAATTCAACCGATTCCATCATCTGGCCAATCATGCCATCGCCGATAATCATAACCGGAGTGAGGTATCTTTCGGCAATATCAAAAGCCTCGATCATCAGATCAACCGCTTCCTGCACCGATGCCGGAGCCAGCACAACAAGGCGATAATCACCATGACCACCACCTTTGACCGCCTGGAAATAATCTGATTGAGCCGGTAAAATTCCGCCCAATCCGGGTCCACCGCGCATAATGTTGATAAGCACCACCGGTAGATGGGCACCGGCCATATATGAGATTGCTTCCTGCATGAGACTAATACCGGGGCTCGATGAAGTCGTAAAAACTCTTTTTCCTGTGGCAGCGGCGCCAAAAAGCATATTTCCGACAGCAACTTCGGATTCGGCCTGAACAAAATTCCCGCCAACCTGGGGAAGCCTCCAACAGAGATACTCGGCAACCTCGCTCTGCGGAGTAATCGGGTAGGCAAAATAGTTCAAAGCTCCGGCTGCAATCGCAGCCTCGCCGAGAGCCTCATTACCTTTCATTAATTTTTTGGCCATAATCTATCTCCAAACTTAATATTCAAATGGTATATACTGCGTTCCGTGGGTAACAACCTCAATGGCAATATCAGGACAGACAATAGCACAAATCCTGCAACCGATACATTTGGTTGGTTCATGCACCCTGGCAATAAAAAAGCCTTTAACATTTATCTCTTTTGACATCGATATGATCTGCATCGGGCAGGCCTGAACGCACAGCTCACATCCTTTGCAATATTTTTTGTCAATTCTAATTCCGGGCATATTTATTAAATCCTTTATTTAATTTGCTAATTTATACCTCTCTCCCACGGTTTCAGCATTGACCGGGTCAGAGGTAATATGGGGCATTTAAATTTATTTATACCACTATTTTGCAAAATATTTTCTTTGGCGCTGATAAATTTTATAGGCAGATCGGTCTCTTTGCTGAGTTTTTTCACCAGATCATACCCTTCTTTGATAATCTCAAAGTCGGTTTCATCAATAAGATGACTATTTGAAATAAGTCCGGTAAATTGTAATCCGGCGGTATATTCGATTCGTTTCATAGTTGCTATCGCAGTTTCAACATTTTCAGTCGCAGGACGACGGCTATTGACGACCAGTAGCATATCAAAATCGTTAGTCTTATCAGCCACAGTCAAGGAACCAAGCGCCTTTGATCCCTGGGAGTCACCGCCGACATCAAGAATCAGATAACCGTTTATATTCTCGATTGCTCCTTTGACTTCGGGCAGCAGAATCGGAAGATCGGCATGGAATTGCTCCCCTCTCGGAGCAATCGCTCTAACCCCAAGTTTCTCTAATTCATCGACTGCTTCACGGGATCTGAAATAAGGATTAACCAGATCGAGATCAACAATTGTTACCGGCATTTTTTGCGATACGGCCAAAAATTTAGCAAGATTTACAGAGACTTCGGTTTTGCCACTGCCAAAACCACCAACAATAATAATTATCTGTCGGGGAAAAGATGGGTAGGTTGATTTGTACGAACCTGACATATAACCGTTTTCCTTTATCGCTGTTGCCTTTAACATTGCATCCTGCCGCACATTCCCTCCTAATTGAGCCGGCCTGAGACGATGTGATATCTGACTTTGTCTCAGTCGGAAACGATAAAAAATCAGTGTTGCCAATATCATAAAAAACGGGCCGGAAGTCAACCCCTTTGTGAAATAAATCACTAATTATTTGCAAACTATTATTAGAGCCAGGTTATTCGGAGTCGGAATATTTGATTCTTTCGAGAAATGAAAACCCCTTATCCCCATAATACTCATCAGGTTTGCGATAGACCTTGTCTTTGAGAGCATCGCGAAGAGTTATAAACTGATATCCTTTGTCGGCGATCTCTGTAAGAATATCATCTAATAAAAGGCTATTGAGACGGTTGGTTCTAAGTTGCAGGATATGGCGAATTGGCCGCCCGACAACTTCTTTGGCCAAATCCTCAAATTTGGCTATCTGTTCGGTCAGGTGATTAAGATATTCCTGACGGAGATAATACATATCAGTGCTGTCACCCATAAGCAATATTTTCTCAAGAGACATATTGTAAACAAAATCTTCAGTGGTAATCGACACATGAGCAATCCGGGTATTCATCTTAATCAAAAGCTCAACAATGGTCAGCTTTGTTTTGGTATCGCCGGCATAGTGCAGATACGGAAACCGGAAAAACCTCATCTTTTGCTTATAGGTTGATACTAAATCTTCAATCGCATCTTTGCCCTTGATAATATCGGAGATAAAAAGTCCCATCGGCATTCCCTGAATCTCCTGCCCGGTGTAGGTATGGTAACCAAGGGTCTGACCATTTTCCAGCCAGCTGACAATACTTTCCCAATCCTCTCCCTCGACATACTCGCCGATCACAAATCCGGTGGCCGGAACCTTGTGCTTTTTCAGGGCCACAAGAATATCTTTGTTGATTTTGGCCCGTTCTTTTATGGTGTAGATCTGATCGCCGGGAAGGTTATCAAAAGTAATCGCTATTTTTTTGGACGGAGGTTTTTTGGTTTCAATGTTCTTTTTATTTGTACCTGCAGAATCAGGTTTATTTTCCTGCTGAGCCATTCCAAGGCAGAATATTAGTGTCTTTAGTAAAAGGGTCTACAATCCGGTGGTGTATAGTTTTTTCATATCTGATTAATACTAAGAAAGATTATATGCGGTCAACAAAAAATATTTTTGTATCAACTCCCGCCTGCTTTTTTCATTGAACTGAGCAGGTGTTGGAGGTATGGCAGAAGGGTTGAGTCATTATAAACAAAGCCGGCATAACGATCAGCATATTCCTGAGCCTTTATGAACTCTTTCTTTTTTAAATATGCCTGCGATAACATATAATACCCAATAGCTCTGGTCGAATCGAGCTCAAGCATTTTCTGAGTATAGAGGATACCAGAATCGGGCTGTTCCTTTCGAAAATAAATGGCCGCGATTCCTTCCGGATGATTGGGATCACCATTGTTTAATTCATATGCCCGGTGAAAGTCTTTCAGGGCATCGTCAAGACGTTTTATCTGCAAAAGAATTTCCCCGCGATATCCGTATAAATAATCGGCATAACTTTGCAGTTGTATTGCTTTATTAATATGATCAAGCGCTTTGGCATAATTCTTTTCATTCAGATAAAGATCCTTGAGAACCACATGGTAGTTTTGATCAAAATGATCCTTTAAGGTCCCATTAAATATTGACCATGCTTTTTCAATGTTGCCATCGGCAATCTCGGCCAATGCCCAATCGTAGCGGCTTTTGGAAAACGGGTATTTATTGTATGTTAGTTGAAGTGAGTCGGCTTTTTTATTATAGCCATGTTGGAGAAGGTATTTATTAAGAATAAATATTGAGGAAAACGATTTTTCCAAATCGAGATCAATCATATACTCGACATATTCAATCGATCTTTTTTCATTCAGATTTGTCAGAAAATACGGCAGCGGCATTATCACCAGCAGAATCAAAATTGATGTCAATAACCGTTTGACCGTTGGCAAAAGTGAATCATGAATCAAAACAACAAACAGAATTGACAAAGCGCAGGCTGAATTGGAGAACAGATCCCAATCGCGGGCCAGAGTCAATTTGGGGTCGATGATAAGAAGGAATAGAAGCGATCCGATTGCTGTTAACGTGAGGAATATTGCTTCCTTATGACGAATTATTCTTGGTAAATATTTGACTGAAAAGATTATTAATATTGGTAATAGCGGCGATAAAAGCAGAAGCTGATTTATTATATCCAACAGGTGCGGCCAGCTAATTAAAGCATATACCGGATAAATCGGTTTGCCGGAAAGAAGCGGCAGGAACATATTTTCGAAATATAAATCGGTGTTATATTTATATATAAAAAGTATTATAGCACCGGCAGTACCTATTAAAGCAGTACCTATTAAAGCTGTTTTAAATCGATTATAAATAACCAGTCCGTAACCCCGGCTGAAGAGCAAATAAATAAAAGCCGGGATAAGCACAAGTGATTGCAGATGGATAAAAACACTAAACGCCAAAAATATTAATGCCAGCCAAAGTCCCTGCCCACTTTTTATATATTTAAGGCAGAAATATAAAAATGCGGTAAAACCGATCCAGAGAATTGGGTAGCTTTCGACATATCCAAAAAACAGAAGCATTACAGCCGAGAAAATTGAGATCGCAAATATCAGCAGACGTTTCAGGTTATTATCTCCAGCAATTTCAGCGATCAGGAAAAACATCCAGATTGTTATTACTCCCGAAACAATCGAAATAATTCTAAATGCAATTAAAGCATTGTTTATGTTTTTGGGGCCAAGAAGCGATTGCACACCCAGCAAAATCCAGGTGACCCCCTGCTCGCTCCATTTGATAAATGTCCCGGTGTCCGAAGCAATATTATTAAGCAGCGGGTAACCATCGCCGAGGAAATGAGTCGGGGCGGCAAAAATTATAAACAGAGCGGTCATAATCGCGATAAATATTGATCGATATAAATGTTTCAAATGACTTTCAAAAAAAGTAAAAGAGAACCAATCGGATAAAACCTCGCCAGTTTTTTCGGAAGATTTTAGAAACGGAATTATCAGGGCAATGGCCGCGATAATAAAAAAGGCGACAGAATATCCGTTCGGTAAAAATATCAGGTGATTAAATCCCCAGGAACGGGATTCTGGAAAAATGAATGGAATCACCCGCAAAAAGATCAGTATTAACAGACCTGCGTATATTAGTAAAAACGATTTCTTCTGCAAAAGCCTGCCTCATTTAATATTAATATTTTATTTATACACTATAACTCATTCCTGAAAAATATCAAATTGGTTTGAGAATGAAATATTTATATTCGACAGCAGCTTCACCCCATCCTATTTTACGACTCACACAGTCCATTATCTGAATAAATCCGAATAAATCAGAAAATCTGTTCCAAATCTGCTTCTCTTATGAGAAACCGTTCAATTTTTTAACAAATAAGCAAAAAAAAACATAATTTTATAAAAAAATTAACTTTGGAAGCGCTTTTTTGCTTGCCTTTTTTGATATTTCATATATATTATTTGTGTGTGCTCGGATTTCTTATCCGCGTAAGCGTAAGAATGAGGCCGGCAGTGTCCGAAAGTTCCCCCTTTCCACTGTCGGTTTATTTTTTGCCTAAAATTAAACACTGGTTAAACTGCCCCTGTAAAGCCATTGTTAGAGCAAATTTCACTTGTCATAATTTATATTTTACTTATCTTTAGTAGTCAGGCGGAGGCATTTTACTATGAACATGTCTTAAAAAAAGATTTTATATATAGTATTCTACGTGAGGAGGAAATCATG
>DAOUVS010000353.1 GCA_030667525.1 Candidatus Zixiibacteriota bacterium
CGATGATGATTCGGCGATTGTCTGAAGCGAGATCGGCTCCGGCGGGATAACAATATTTATTTGTGATGCCGAAGCGGTATTATCGGCCGTATTGCCTGCCGCATCGATAAAGCTGCCGGTAACCACACCGTCTTCAATTTCAAGATTTACCGGAATGATATACCGCCGAGTGTAGATACCATCATCGGCCATCGTATCACCATTTTCACCGTCGTCATAGAGGTCCAACTGCGCAAGACCGGTAAAAGAAATTTTCGCCGTTCCACCCGGCTCGCCGGCGTGAATATAAAAATAAACCGTATCACCGGCCTGCAATACAGCAGGAACGGCAATAAAATAGGTCGAATCGATAAAAGCTCTGGTATCCAATAAAATGCTGTCGGATACCGAAGCGGATGATTCGGAGCCATCACTAAATCTGAGCAGAGCGTAAAGAAATTTGACACCATCACCGTCAGATAATTCAAAACTGCCCGGCTGCCGAAAATTTTGCCAAACGGCGTCACTCAGATCAGAACTTTCAGACATTTTGACCAGAAGCGGCGTAACCGGATAAACATAAGATACCGAAACATCGGTACTGTTTGTATAAATCTCATTACCATTAATTACAATCGAGGTGACCCCAATTTGCGATGATACAATAGTTGATCTGGCTCCCTCAACATCATTGGTATCTACTGCCGCAACCTTGAAATAATAAACTTGCCCGGTATTCAGAGTCGTAATTGATTTTGTAAAACCTGCGGTTGAATCCCAATAAACAAATTCATTTTCGGACTGATCAGCATAATAAATATTAAAATATGAAACAACGTCACTGTCAGATATCTGCCAGTTTAGTTCTATGCCATCGGCAAGATGAAATATCTTCAGGGCGGTTGGAACAGGTAATTCATCAGGCGGCTCAAATCCGACGTTCCCCGAATCAAGAGTTCTCTCGCAACCACCGATTAGAATTAATAATAACAATAGTATAAATATCTGTTTCATCACTCTCTACTCCATTTAGAACCTGTAAGAAAAAACAATTTGTGCTCCGCCCTGCTCCGGATCCGGTTTTATAGTAAGGCTTTTAACAGGCCCATCGCCATTTTTCTTAGGAAAGAAAAACAGGGCATCAATTAGGTTTATTCCCCAGATACCAATCATACCACCGATCGCAATGGCCCTTTTATTCTCAGCGTCATACGCCTCTTGCTTTGTTTTACCAAGCAAAGAATAAAGCGAAGTTTTTTCAGTTTCGGTAGTGGCGTGATTATATTGAAAATTAACCCGATCATAATCGTCGAGCTTCTCACTAAAATCATTATCTGTCATAAAATAATAACCGGTAGCACCTGCCGCCAAAATAGTAAAAATGAGACCTTTTCCGGTTCGGCCACTATACATCTGTCCCCATCCCGGAATAATCAGAGAACGAATAGTTGCTTTAAATCTTGTTTTGGAATTTAAACTAAAAGATAGGTCCATTGGATTATCAGGTGATAGAAACAAAGTCTTCCGGAACGTTTCAAAACCATCTTCCCTGATAGTCATCTTATATTTTCCTTGTAATTCAGCCGGAAAACCGATTGGCGACAAACCGTCAATAGTTACATCACCATCAAGAATTACTCTGGCACCAGAGGGATTGGTGCTAACAATTAACCCCGATGATATTTCCTGCCCAGCCAAACTGGCTGGCAATAATAGAAGCAGTAATGATAATAATATTTTTTTCATAAACATCTATATTGTTCAATTGTTTATCGTTATTACTTAATCGGAAATTATATCAAATATTGAATAGAATATCAAGCAATAAAAAAACAGTA
>DAOUVS010000260.1 GCA_030667525.1 Candidatus Zixiibacteriota bacterium
ACGGCATCCCTCACTAAATTTACTTCCCGTTTCATATAACTTCCATAAGTTATCATCGCCCCCATCCCAAGCGATAACGTAAAAAAGGCGTGTCCCAGAGCCGACAGAACACCCTCGGTCGAGAGACTCGAAAAATCAGGAACAAACAAAAAAGATAATGCGGCCGAACCACCGTGAGTAAAAAACAGCCCATAAAACATAAGACCAATTAATAAAGCAAGCAGAAGCGGCATAAGAATTTTCGACCAGCGCTCAATTCCTTTTTGAACGCCTCCGATAACTATCGCAATGGTTAGTCCCATAAATATAGTATGCCACATAATAGATGCCCCGGAGTTGGTAACCAAACCAACAAATTCATTTTGGATCGTTTCGGCAGAACCGCTGAATCCAACGATAGATTTAAAAATATAGGCCAGTGCCCAACCGGCTATAACCGAATAAAAAGATAAAATTAAAAAACCAGAAGCGACTCCAAGCCAGCCGGTAAGCTGCCAGGGACTTTTTTCATGGTGCAATTTTTTAAACGCTCCAACAGGATTTTTTTGTGCCCGACGGCCGATTAATAGTTCGGTTATCATCAGCGGTAATCCGACAATCAGGACACATAATAAATAGACAAAAACAAACGCGCCGCCACCATAAACACCGGTTATATATGGGAACTTCCAGATATTCCCCAGCCCAATTGCTGAACCGGTAGCGGCCATAATAAATCCGAGTCTTGTTCCCCAATTACCGCGGCTGATTAAGTTGGACATCGCCTCTCTCCTGTATTGCTAAACCTATATTATCGTATAAGTTGATTTTCACAAAATTATACATCAATAAGTAAACAGCCGGTAACTGTCAACAAAATTATGACAGCAAACCAGTAGTAAGATGTTTAATAAATGCGATATGGATTAGGGAAGTTTAGTAAATACTGTAACGTGAGATTCGATCACGGAGGGTGTTACGGGAGATTCCAAGCATCTCCGAGGTCTTGACTTGATTGGAACCGAAATACTTCAGACAGGCTGCAATAAGAGCCTTTTCAAGGGCTGATTCAAGGAAATAGTAAATCTTTCCTTCGGAGTTATTAATCAGTTTCGGAAGGACCGGTTCTATTATCTTGCTGAAAATATCAATATAGTCGTCCTGCAAAGTATCCAAATTTATCTCAATTTTTGAATCGACTTCTGTATGAATCGGAAAATCGTCGGAATGAAGAGTGTCGTCTTTTGACATCACACAGGCTGTTTGAACATTATTTTCCAATTCTCTTATATTTCCCGGCCAGGGATATTTGGCAAGCATCTTGATTGCATCAGCGGAAATCCCCCTGATTTCTTTGCCGACCTTCTCCGAATATTTTGTAATAAAATGATCAACCAGTAATGGAATATCGCCTTTACGTTCCCGTAGCGGAGGCATATAAATCGATACCACTTTGAGACGATAAAATAGATCGACCCGGAACGAACCTTCCTTCATACATTGTACCAGCGATTTATTAGTCGCGGCAACAATGCGAACATCAACATCAATAGAATCGTTACCGCCGACCCTTTCAATCTTTTTCTCCTGTAAAACGCGAAGGAGTTTTGATTGTGTCATCGTTGACATATCTGCGATCTCATCAAGGAATATCGTCCCGCCGTTCGCCTGCTCAAATTTGCCCAGCCTCTTATAGTATGCTCCGGTGAAAGCGCCTTTTTCATGGCCGAATAGTTCCGACTCCAGAAGAGTCTCGGCCAGAGCAGCGCAGTTGACTGAGAGACATGGTTTATTGCGGCGACGTGAATTGCGATGAATTGCCCGGGCGACCAGTTCTTTACCGGTTCCCGATTCCCCAAAAATCAGAACAGCAGCATCAGATTTGGCGACCTGTCCGATTAGCTTGGCAATCTCGACTATCTCGGGTGATGTTCCAATTATCTCATCAAGCACCAATGGCTGAGTCTCGGCATCATCCTTGATCGCTTTTGATTTTTGCGTCCGATGGACACAAGCCTTATTTACAGTATCAATCAGTTTTTGTATTTCAAACGGCTTTGCCAAATATTCAAAGGCGCCCTCGCGCATCGCTTCCATCGCATTTGCAGTTGAGACACGCCCCGAAATCATAATGATCGGAACGTTTATATCATTGTCCTTACATTTTTTTAGAATATCCAAACCGGACACGGTTGGTAAGTTTACATCGAGCAGGGCAGCATCTACATCTTTATGCTCGTTTAAAAACTCGACCATTCGCGGACCATCTTCCAAAAAATAGAAACGGTATCTCTCCGAATCAAATAAATTGGCCAAAGACCGCGCGACTTCGGTATCGTCATCAACAATAAGAATGTTTTTCATTCGATATAATTATCCTCAATATTATAATCTATATCGGACAAAGACGCGCTTTCATTAACAACAAAGAGGTTCTATTGATGATAATATTGATATTTTATTCGTTTGGTGACAAGGACTTTGGAATTATCTTATTTGTAATCGAAAACCAATATTGCAGAGAGAGATGAAATTGAATTAAACGGAGCAAATCAGGAATCAATCTGATTGATCAAGTAAGACCTTAACGACAGCAGTTGTCAGGAGACAGTTGACGATAAAATCAATAAATATTCCTAATCCCAGGAGATATAACACCAGTTCGGGAGAATATTTCTCGATAATTACATTTGCATTCCCAGTTAAATAGGAAATCGGCCAGGTTAATAAAATTGGTATTAATGCCAAAAAGAATGAAAATATCGGATTCATTCTAAATAATGAAAACGAGGTCTTAAAAGCGGCCGTCAGGCTATTCTTATATACTATTATGGCTGGCAGGGCATAAATGAAAATGGAATAGAGACCGACCGTCAATAACTTCAGAACAAGATCAAACAACATCTGACGCCGCGGCGATGAGGCCAAAAGCTCAGAGAAGAGTTGAGGTAAGTACCAGTTAAGAGTCCATAATAAAACTGTGATCAAGGTCCAGCCAAGGGCCAGTTGAAACCAACGATTTCGCGCAAAATTTAATTTCAAATTGGCAAATCTGCTGGAATTTACAACCTTCAGAACCAGCACGACGGTCAACCCAACGGCCAATCCCTCAAACAATATTCCGACTGCAATTATAAACCATTGAAAAAGATACGGCAGAAGAAGATATATTGCCGGATAATGGTTTAATAACAAAGCCTTCTCGTCCAGAAGAAAAGTTGCTATTGGCGATAAAATCGGATAAATATAGGGATTGGTATAATTTGCCATAAATATCAAAATTGCAAATTGTAGAAAACCATATATTATAAAAGGAAGCCAGACGCCTCCCCTTAAAAATGTCTTAAGGGCAAATAAATACAGGCCAACAAGTCTGTTTAATTTTGCTAAAAAATCCAATTTATCAAGCCTTTCCTATGGAGTAGATTCTACATTAGATTTTGATGATTTTAGTCCCTGCTTGTCATATACATATATGACATAGTAATATGTATCCAGAGGATCAAACCTGACGTCGGTAAAACTGGTCTGGTTTTGGTCATTGATCGCTGTCAGACGCTGACCGGTCAAATCGGTCACATCGATTGTACTTCCCCGATAAATCTGATATGACTCAAAATCATCATCATTGTTTTTTGTCCATGAAATATTAATAGTCAGTTCATCTTCCAAACCAACCGCTAACGTAACCGATGAAGGCGGAGTGTTCACCATTGTTGTCGCCGATGATTCCTCAGATTGAGTATAAAGGCCATCAGCAGTATAAGCATACACGCGATAAACATAAAGCTGGTTATCATTAAGATTTTCATCGGAATATCCAAGCGTAGTTCTTACTGATATATTGGCAACCAATTCGGATGATTCAGTGACGCCAGTTGATGTTCTCCGGTAAATTCGATACGATGAAAATGCGGAACCAGTCGGATTGACCTCGGACCAGCTTAAACGAATCAACGATGATGATTCGGCGATTGTCTGAAGCGAGATCGGCTCCGGCGGGATAACAATATTTATTTGTGATGCCGAAGCGGTATTATCGGCCGTATTGCCTGCCGCATCGATAAAGCTGCCGGTAACCACA
>DAOUVS010000279.1 GCA_030667525.1 Candidatus Zixiibacteriota bacterium
TCTTCCGGATAACCGAGGCATATATTGACCGGACCGCTGAATTCTGCGTCGGTGCTAATATGAACATAGGCCGGCGCAAATGTCGGTACCAGAGTAAAACTCTCTGATTCCGGCGGTCCTAAATCAGAGATGGATAATTCAACGGTTCCGGGTGATGATACACTGCTGAAAGTAATTTCGAATTCCATATCAAAGATTACATTAACATTTTCACCAGTCGGAACTTCCGATGAAAATTGACAACCATCACCAATGCCGTCATTGTTGAGATCAGCCTGATCCGGGTTTTCAATCAATAAACAGTTATCACAAATATCGCCGATGCCATCCAAATCATAATCATTCGGATCATCACAGTCTCCGGCTGAATATCCGGTATTATATCTGAAGGTAATTTCCTGAGGGCCATCGCGGTCGCCAAGTATATCGCCTAAAGTAGCGACGTCCAAATGTGTATCCGAATTAAAATCATCAACGGTCATAAAATATGAGTTATATCCACCGGGATAAGCTTGTTCGGGAGCAAAAGTCCCATCGCCGTTATTATGAACGACCATGATGAAATCATTCATCTCGGCCAGCCCAATTATATCCATATTTCCATCATTGTTCATATCAGCGGTAGTCACATTGGAATATGAGGCGGCGTAATAATATGCGCATGCATCGACAGGCTCCTGGAGGGTGCCATCTTCATTTTTAAAGAACACCACAATTTTATTTGCACCGCCGACGATTACATCTTCAAACCCATCATTATTAAGATCTTCTATCGCGATATCAAGGAAGTAGTAATCTAAAGCGATCTCTGATGTTTCGTTGAAGTTACCGCTGCCGTCATTATATAGAATATAGAGGGTGCTGTCTCCACCACCGGCAATCAAATCAATGAAACCATCATCGTTAAAATCCGAGCCGGCAATTGTTCGCATCGGGAACCACAATAGATCGACCAGGTTATAACCTCGCCCTTGCCAAAGGTCAGTATCAAGGCTTTTAATTACCTGCACTTCGGCAACACTTGAAGCCCTATAAAACGCAAAGTCAAGACGGTCATCTCCATTAAGTTCAGCGGCAAAGCCACCATCGGCCTTATAGGTTCCACCTTCCATAATAGTTTCAACGGTAAATTCACCTTCTGTCGGCCCGCTGTAGTAAACCTTAAATCCTTCAGGTGATCCGGAACCAATGACACCAAAGTCGGTATATCCGTCATTGTTGAAGTCACCGGAAAGTAAGCCTTTTTGGTTAAGCCCTGAGGTGAATTCTAAAGGTGTGCCAAAACCGCCGGAGCCGTTATTGAATCTGAGATAAATATCCTTATAATCAATAATCAAAAGGTCTGATGCACCATCGTTATTAAAATCATCGCTTATCATATCAATGGCATCAGATAATTCTGAACCAATTGGTCCCAGAGCGGATGGATTTTCCGGGAATGTACCATCTCCTTTATTGACAATAACTGATACAAGCCAATTTTGATATAGGATATCATCATAACCATCAGCATTAAAATCTTCACTGAAGATAGGTAAGCCACTTGAGGGGTTATTTAAACTGGCCGGTTTTTTGCCGGCATAAAAATTCTCAACGCCAAACGAATATGAATCATCGGCATTGTTCAACGATATAGACATTTCATTTTTGTAAGCGTGTGAATAGGCGAGGTCGGAATAACCGTCGGCATTAAAATCGCCGACAGCGTAATGAATACTGTCATCGTAAGAGTATGTCGCCTGGCTGGTAAATGAGCCGGCGCCATTGTTTTTAAGGAAAGTAAAAACATTTAAATCTTCGAGATATTTATTTTCGACAATCAGCAAGTCAATCTCATTGTCAGAATCGAAATGCCCCAATTTGAAACCAGATATACCATCAACATCCTGGCTTAAATCGTAATTTACCGGATCCTGAAAAGTACCATCACCATTGTTAAGCACGGTTGATATCGTTGGATGCGCTTCATATACGGAAGGGTCATTGGGATCCGGATATGTAATTTTAGAACCCATAACTATAACATCCATAAATTCATCATGATTGAGATCAACAACATCATACATCGAATACACTTCAGCCGGGATCCAAGCGGTGTCGGAAGTAGTAAAGGCAAAAGTACCGTCACCATTACAGAAAGCAACTCGCAGTTGGCGTGGGTAACCAAGATCCGGATCAAGTTTGGTGTCCCGCAATATGATATCATCATACCCGTCGTTATCCATATCAGCCGTGATTACCGGATGAAGGGTTGCCCAGACGTCTTTGGCCAGGAACAAACCGTATGTTGCGTCACCATTGTTTGTCATGACATAAAAGTTATTACTTCCACCTAAGCCGATCGTCGCAATATCAAGATAATTGTCGTCGTTGAAATGCCCCGTTCCGACATAGGTGGCATCAAATCCGCCGTTAGTAGAGTCATCAGTATTAATAAATGTACCATTGCCTGTTCCATAAAGAAATCTCAAGAATCCTGGTTTATCTACGTACCATTTGTTTGAAACTACCATATCCAGGATTCCATCATTATTAAAATCTCCGGTTGCTCTTCCATACGGCCTCTCAACAGATTGATAATCGCTCCGACTGTCGAATAGAGGCTCATAGGCTGAAGCGTTAGAAATTAATAATGCTGCCAAAATCAGTGTTGTTAGCAAATGTCTCATAGAAAGACTCCTTTCACCGGGTTGTTATACCGGTTATGCTGAAGAAATAAATTATTATCAAATAAAAACCCAATTATTTTAAATCGGGCTAATAGGATATTATAACTCTTGTTTGGAATAAGTCAATAACTATTTGACAATTAGACTGTTGGGTTATAGGAATCGATAAAATTTTGAACATAAAAAACATTTTTATTTTTATTTACTTTAATCTTAGCTCAGAAAGGCGACCAAACTCTGTATAAAATTTGAACATTTTGCTAAAGAAATGTTATAACTGGCCGAAGAGTAAAAGGTTAAGGACTATATGAAATATGGGGGAACCTCTATACTTTGGGAATTTAATAGCATTGAGATTTGAAAAGGGAACAGAAAAATATAAAAAATAAATATGTTATTTTTAGTGATTTTTTATGATTTAGGTTGAAATATCTCTTGACAGAGGCATTGCGCTGTATATATTTAGGGCTCGCTTAGATGGCGAGGTATGCCTATTTTTTTGGGAGTTGGAAATAAAAGTAGGCCCAAGTAGCTCAGTCGGTAGAGCACATCCTTGGTAAGGATGAGGTCACCGGTTCAATCCCGGTCATGGGCTCTGAACTGAATTTAACTAGGAGGGCTTAGATATGGCGAAGGCAAAATTCGAAAGGACGAAGCCGCACGTAAACGTAGGGACCATCGGGCATGTGGACCACGGCAAGACCACCTTGACCGCGGCCATCACGATGGCCTTGGCGAAGCGTGGCTTGTCGACGGTGCGCACGTTTGACTCCATTGACA
>DAOUVS010000150.1 GCA_030667525.1 Candidatus Zixiibacteriota bacterium
AAAAGCAAACCCATTTTGCTGTAACGCATAGAAAGGGAAAAGATTATAGACAATTTTTAGGATCAAAAAAGACCCTCGGTACAAATATTTGTAGTAAAATTGTCGAAACCACATAGGATTTCAACCTGCTTGATTATAAGATATTTTGGGGATTGCCGCGTCGTTGAATAATGGTGTACTCCTCGAAAGGACGAGGATTGCATTTTACAGTATCAGCATGCAGTCGCCGTAGCTGTAGAAACTATAACCATCCTCGATTGCCGCATTGTACGCATGAAGAATTTTTTTGCGTCCGGCAAATGATGAAGCCAAAATAATAAGCGATGATTTCGGCAGATGAAAATTTGTTATCAAATGATCAACAATTTTAAATTTGTACCCCGGTTTGATATACAAATCAACCTTATCAGCATACGGTTGAATCTCGCCATCTTTAAGTTTGGCCGATTCCAGAGTACGGACAGAGGTGGTTCCAACCGCAAAAATCTTCCCGCCCTCTTGCCTTACTTTATTGAGCATATTGGCGGATGATTTGGTGATCTCGGCAAACTCCGCATCAACGGTATGGTCCTCTACATTTTTGGTTTTGACCGTCTTAAATGTCCCGTATCCGACATGCAGCGTTACCGGGACAATATGGACACCGCTGCTTTTAATGCTGTCAAGAATCTTTCTGGTAAAATGCAGACCGGCAGTCGGCGCCGCCACCGATTTGGCCTTGCTCGGGTGAGCATAAACAGTCTGGTACCGTTCCTCATCATTTTCACGATCGGGCCGATGAATATAGATCGGCAGCGGAACATGACCAAATTTATCAATTAGCCTTTCGGCTTTGGTTTTACCACCGAGACGCATCAAAGATTTTCCATCGGGAAACTTTTTTATAACCTGGATAGCATTGTCTTCATCAAGAAAGAGGTCTTCCCCTTCTTTGACACGACGGCTTGGGTGAGTCAAAACAACCCAGCAGTTTTGACCTTCATGTTTCACCTCTTCCAGCAGAAATACTTCCACTTTTCCGCCGGTTTTTCTTCGGGCGAAAAGCCGCGCTTTCAGCACTTTGGTATTATTTATGACGAGGGCGTCACCCGGTTTGAGGAATTTTACGATTTCACGAAATCTCAAATGTTTTTCCTCACCGGTGGAACGATCAAGCAGAAACAGTCTGGCACCATCGCGCCGTCCGGGTGGGGCATCGGCAATCAGTTTCGGAGGCAGGTTGAAATTAAAAAGTTCTATATCCATTTAGTTCCACTCACCTTTGGCAATTTTTATAACTTTCCCGCCAACCCGGATATCGATTTTTCCGTCAGATTCCGAGGCGCTCAAATAAAGTAATGACGGACGACCAATTTCGTAACCCTGCTCGACCCGTATATCTATTTTGTCGGTATCAAAATACCGGTTCTTAACCAGATAACCGGCCAGAGCACCGTTGGCGCTGCCAGTGGCAGGATCTTCAGGAACTCCAAAGTAATTGGCAAACATCCGCACATTGAGATCGTTTTCTTTATGATAGGTTTCCGGAGCAAAAACCAAAATCGCTTTGGAATCCAGGCTTTTTATAAGATCATAATATTTTTTGGTATCGATCTGGCATCTTTTGACAGCATCGAGAGTTTTTAGCGGCACAATAATATCCGGCATTCCGGTTGAGGCCTCTTCAATTGGAAAGGAATCATCAATATCGCTCAGATCAATATTAAGAACATAACAAAGCTCATCTTTTTTAAAAACTTTACCAAAGGTCGGTTCTAACTGCTGCATCGTAAGTATATCAGGCTTATTGTCGACATATTTGAACGTGACCGGAATTTTGCCAATTTTTAAATCGAGCGTAAGCGATGGAATTGGTTGACAGATTATTTCCTGCTGAATAATAAATGCTGTTCCCAAAGTCGGATGTCCCGCAAACGGCAATTCTTCGGCAGGTGTAAATATACGAACCGGTGCAGAATCTCCAACAAGCGAGTCTGACATAATAAATGTTGTCTCTGAAAAATTAATCTCTTTTGCAATCTGTTGCATCTCTTTTTCAGAATAAACTGAACCGTTTAAAAAGACCGCCAGTTGGTTCCCAGCGTATTTTTCCTCGGCGAAGACATCAACGATATAATAAATTCTTTTTTCCACAATATTTCCAAACAACAAACAGTTACACGATTTCTAATTCAACAGCGCTTAAAATATGTAATTTCACACAATGAAGCAACAGGAAGATGGCTAATATAAAAAAGACCGGCAGTAAACCGGTCCTTTAATATTTTCAATATTTCTGATTGTTTAGGTAATTCCGGCAATTCTCATAAAGGTATCAGCTTTAGTGTACTCTTCGATTAAATTGGCTTTCAAGCTGTCAATATCGTTATCATCTAACCCAAAAAATGCCATAACTCCTTCAGCCGGTTCCACCTTACTACTCCCCTGATTTTCGTCCATAGTGCTGACATGGGCTACATAATCGGCCAAACACAATAAATAAGCAAAATCCTGGCTATCATTAGGTTCCTTTGGATTGTGATGATACCCAATAGCGTCGGCCATCCTGACCGGAAGTTTCCACTGGGCGGTCAATTCTTTTCCGATTTGACAATGGCTAAAGCCGAGAATTGATTCTTCAACTTCGATCTCACTTGCGCCAGGGTCACCCTGCAATTTATCCTGAATCGATTTAAACTCAGTCGGCATGAAGCAGCAGACAATCATTTTGCCGATATCATGGAGCAAACCGAGAGAAAATGCCGGATCGGGATTAAATACTTTGCCTGCCTGAAATCGCTGGGCGACTATTCTTGAAGCAAAAGCGGTTGACAGCGAGTGTCTCCAGAACTCTTCATGAAAATCTTTATTGCTCTGATCAGCCTTAAACATGTTCAAGACAGAGGCCGACAAAACCAAATTCTTTACCGCCTCCAAACCAATAATCATAACCGCATGTTTAACCGAATCAACTTCTCGCTGCAAACCATAAAAAACCGAGTTGGTCAGTTTCAACACTTTGACCGACATCGCCGGGTCCTCGGAAAGAATCTTGCCGACATCGCCGACAGATGTGTCCGGTTCATTTAATACTTTTTGTATCTGTTCAAAAACTATTGGCGGGGTTGGCAGATTTCTGATATTGCCTATAAGTTGCTTTACCCTGTTTTCCGGAGCAGTGGTTGTTGAAGTAGTCATCACTAAATTAAAACCTTTGTATGATTTTTAATATACGCTTTTATAAAACTCCCGCAAAATCTCTTTGTCAGTTGTTAATTTTTCGGCAATTTTCATTTTTATTTGCGGCTTATCATAATACCTATTGCTAATTTTTAATCTAATAAGGTCCAGCTTTTTGTCAGCACTATTTTCAGTTTCGGCCATTAATTTTGATTTGTCAATATAATTTGCCTGAAGTTCTCTGGCCCGGTTTGAAATATTAAGCTGATCCTCCCTTGCATTTATGGTGTCCTTTTTTTCCAGCCCCTGATTTTTCCTATTTGCAGCTTCCTGCTTATCTCCAATCAGCGGAGTGGTACTGTTGGCAGGTCCTATCTTCACAACTTTCTCCTCCACCTATACATCGGCATTTTGCCAATTTTTTCAATGCCTAAAGTGCTTAGTTCTTGCCATCGATAAACATCGGAGTCGGCGGCGCTTCACGAATATATTGCAAAATTTTATGACTGCTCTTTAGTTTGTCCAACTCGGATTTAAGGCGGTCATGGCGATTTTTTAGATAACTTTCATTTTCATGAATCAATCCGATGTTCTTTTTAACCAGAGTCGTAATACTATTTACCAGCTTTCTAACTTCAGGCGCCGAGGAAGCGATACGGAACATCTTAGCATTGTTTTCTTTTAAATCGGTTATTTTCGTTTCCGAATCTTGAATTCGTTTGTGGCATCTATCAATTTCTGTAAAGAGTTCCAGAAGTTGTTCGTCTTTTTCGAATTTAACCATATCCTTCTGTTTATCAATCAGAATATATAACGATTGATAAAAAGAGTATTCCTCTTTGAGAATAAATATAAGTTCGCGTTCTAATTGTGTAATTTGATTAAATTCCATTATTATTTATACCTTTCATGCTGATATTGACAAGCCCTTCTTCTGAGCAGTAACACCCATGTTTTCGCCATTTTTTCTTTTCCCCGATTTAACCTGCTCAGCCAGACCAACCCAGCCTTCCTTGATATTCGATAAGACATCGACTAACTCGTTTATCGTTTGTAAATCTTTAGTCGCCTGAACGAAATTCATGCGCTCAATAACATAGGCATACATTGCTGATAGATTTGCGGCAACTTCGCCACCTTTTTCTTCGTCAAGCGTGGTGTAAAGATGAACGACAAACCGTTTGGCTTTTTCCATCGTCTCATAGCCCTTCTGCATCTTCTCAGCTTTGTACAGCTCGGCAGCCTTCCTAAGATTGTCAATAGCACCGTTATAAACCATAATGATTAATTCCGGTACTGATTTATTCTCTGTTTCCGATTTACGATACTGTGTCAGTTTTTCATCCATTTTTTTAGTTCCTATTATACATGCTGCTAAAATTAGAGGATATACTCTCCAATTGTTGTGATAAATATTGTCCCTCGGCTTCATATTGTGATAAAGCACTTTCCATTGCAAGAAACTCACTATAAAGATCGTCTCTCCTAGAATCCAGACGCTTATCAAAATCGGCAATCCGCTCATCCATATATTTGATTTGGTTTTCCAGGGCCGTGGCCCGACGTGCAATTGAGCCATCAATAGATTTGGTAATATTCTCAAGCGCTTCATCTATTTTTGTTGCCAGACCTTTGATAACCTCAATTGATCCTTCGGTACCGATTAAGCTATCATTCTCAGTGTACGTAATTTTTAATTTCAGGCCGTCAGTATTGGTATTACCCTCATCGCCAACAAGAGTCTGGCCATTCCCTGTGGCCGATTCGCCATTGATGGTACCTTCAACGTCCTTCCCCTCAGTATAGGTTCCGGCCGACATTCCCAAAGCTGAATAAACCGAACTCATCTGCGAGGCATAGATTCCAATGGTAGAACTTGAACCATAGATATCGCTGGTTATTTTTAGATATCCGGTAGTCCCCTGGTCAACCCATTCAACATTGAGCCCCTTGGAAGATATATTCTCATCAGAATCAATTCGGGTTTGAATTTCGTTGGCCAGATCTTCGCCGGAAGTATATTCACGTTCCGTTAATAATATCTCTTTTGATAGCAAGCCATCGACATTCAATTTCATTCTGTTGTTACTTGAATCAAGGGTCAAAGTCGATTCCGAAGGATTGGTAATATTGGTGCCCTGGAAATTTCCTTTGGTGGCAGCCTGAGTAATATCAACAGTATAATTGTCGCCAGCATTGGTTTCGGCGGAAGCCGATAAAAATTCGATAAAGGTGCTTGATGATTCACCGGAATTAGTGAATAACTTGATAACACCATCAAGATCATTTACGATGGCATCGGAAAGCTTTGCCGAATCAGTAATTTTTAATTGTCCATAAGCATCGGATCTAATACCTAATGCGGAAAGAGACTTGATGCTGCCTGACAATCCGCTGACGATCGAAGTGGCCGAGAAACGGAGGCTCGATTGCATTATCTGAAGCGGGTAATCGGCAAAGAGAACTCCCGATTCGGTTGTATCTTGATTATAGGTAAATTGATCATCAATAAAATCCATGACACCGTTATAATTGTTAATAAAATCATCTATTTGATTTTTTATTGCGTTAGTATCCATCCCGGTCTTTATGGTAACAAACTCTCCGGCAGCGGTCGTATTTTTCAAATCGATATCAAGTCCCGGAATTACTTCATCAAGAGAGTTGGATGCGGAAGTTACAATAATTGGTGAACCGGAACCGGAGCCGCCCCCGCCAATTGAAACTCTGGCATCAGTGGCACCCTGTAATAGTGGTGCAAAAGAAGACACCTGGAAACTGTCGCCTGCAACCAGATCCCCGGCGGCAAAAGAGAGTTTTAAACCGTCAAGCGTCGAGCCGCCCAATAGCACTTCATACTCGGTATCAGCCTGATTAATGACAATGGAGTCACTGTTGGTGCCATCGGTCCAGTTTAATGTTATGACATCGGTCCCGACCGTTTGGGTCCCGGTCCCGCCGATGGTAAAGGTATATATTTTATTTTGATCCCCGCCAAAAGCAGCGGTACTGCCAAGCGATATTGTCGATGTTGCCTCATCTGAAAAGGAAACTAATTCCGGATTATCAAAAGAGCCGGAACCAAGTTCAATTGTATCGCCGCCGGTTAAATTGACCTCGTACGTGATATCGTTAACGGCACCAGTTTTATCACCAGTAATCAACAATCGATAAGGATTTGATGATGAACCATCATTAATAATCGAAGCTGAGATACCAACATTGGCTTTATTGATAGCATCTTTAATACCGATCAGTGTATTGTTTCCTGATGAAATTTCAATTGTGGTCTGACTATCGTCGCCGAGGGCAAGCTTGATTTCTCCGGTCCCGAAAGTCGCGGTGGTGGCATCATCAAAACCCTGACTTGCCAGCTGATGATTATGAGCCAGTTCCAAAACCTGAAGACTGTACATTCCTGAGGAGATACTGCTTCCGGCGCTGGCCGAAAGAATATTTTCATCGGATATATTGATCTGGGTCTTGTTAAAATAACTCTCACGTTTTAATAAAAGCGCATTCGATTTTACCGAGAGGAACTTGGCCAGGACTGCTTTGTAGGCAGAAAGCTGCTGAGTCTTGAGAACTCGTTCCTGTTCCATTACGGTAATGGGCCGTCTCTCATAACTAATTACTGAATTTACAATCGCTTCTATATCAAGACCTGAAGAAAGCCCTTGAATTGACTGTGAACCTGGCATTTCTTCTCCTATATTTCGCCGATAATTATTTTATCCGATTCTCTGCCGATATTTAAGCAGAAATTCGAACTGAATAATTCCTCGAACCTTATATTATTTAAACAGTTTCGTCTGTTTATCTTATCGGCGTTTGGTCTGATTAATTCAGCGATGGAATTGTTAATATTTTATTGACTAAAATTGAATATTCTGTTCAGAAATTGGCATTTTTCATGAATTTGATGCAAAAAAAATGGGGACTTTTTCAAGTCCCCATTTATATAGAAAACAGGTATTAACCAAAGAGCGACAGAACGATCTGCGGCAATTGGTTGCCCTGCGCCAACATCGAGGTGCCGGCCTGCATCAGGATCTGGTTCTTCACGAAGTTTGACATTTCGGAAGCCATGTCAGTATCGCGAATATTAGATTCTGCAGATTGCAGGTTCTGTGAAGCAATTCTCAGGTTTCTCAGGTTGGATTCCAGAGTATTCTTCTGGAAACTACCAAGAGTTCCACGAGATGTTGAGACTTCATTGATTGCCTGATCAATCACGCTCTGGGCATCCGAAGCGCCTGCAACAGTGGTTACATTGATCTGTG
>DAOUVS010000095.1 GCA_030667525.1 Candidatus Zixiibacteriota bacterium
TGAAATTTTCATACATTTCTGATACAACTTATTCATTGGATTATAGCCCAACCGGTAGTCTTGATTATTTTCATACCAGAGGCGACTTAAATTCATTTTATATATCACCACGATTTTCTCGCCCGATTGGCTCCAAAACCGGTCTGAATCTTACCTTTCATCATCGGGAATTTATCAATGGTGATAACGCCGTAGTTTTAGGATCGGCGGTCAATTTTATATCTCCCTGGGGAAATATATTTGAGGGACAATCTTACACCATTAGTTTGAAAACCATAATTATTCCAAAAATGATTATTTCAAGCGGATTTGGGTATTGGAAGAAATCGTTCCTAAAAACGATGGTAAAAACCGACTATCCTCCTTTATACGCCGAAATAAGATACGACGAACAGAATAGATTTTTCATTATTATAGAGCGGCCGATATATTTCAAGTCCGGCGGCGCCTTAAAGCCGAAATTACAAATTGATATAACAAATAACAATACTACTTCATTTTCGATGTTTGGTTATTATGATTATTCCGGTTTTTCCATTAATGCGAGCCTTACTTACGAATTATAGGGGAGAGCCGATTTTGATAAAGAAACTGAAAAGTTTTATACTTGACAAATAAGACAATTTAAGTATACTACATTGTTACTTCAATGTTAACGATTGGGAAGTAGCGAATTACATATCACTAATTACCTGCTACGCGGAAGGAGACTTTATGGCAGAGCACATTCAATCATTCCGGCGCCCGCTTATGATTATCATCGCATTGATAATCCTGGCAATATCTGCTTTGGCGGCGTCAAACCAATCTTTCAGCATTGCAAGGGATTTTGACCCATTTGTGCGGTCGGAGCAATTGGATGCAAAGGAAGTAAATACCAATTCGATGACTTCATCAAGCCGGACTGATGTTGATGGACATCTGGTTATATATGTAGCCGAACCAACCGGGCGCTGGTTGGATCTCGGACAATCATTTCCGTCATATTCACCGGCACCTTTTGGCAATGCGGTTATTGCCTATCCGTATGATCAGGAGGTTTATTTTGATGAGTCTTTCGATTTAACCCTTGACTGGGATGGAACAGCTGCCGGATTTGGTGATATTACCGAAGGAAATATTAAAGTCGTTGCAGCTCTGTTTAAAACCGAAGGTGTCGCGACACACTTTGTTGTAAACGGCGGTGCCGATTTATATTTTGACGCTTATCATTTAATTAATGTGGCTGAGGCGACCTCCGGCAACCCCGGTAGCAATTATTCGGATGGAGACTATACCCATACCGTCTTGATTGAAGAATCTGCGTCCACCTGGTGATCAGGCTGTCCGAGCACCGGGCGTGCTCTTACAGCTTTCGAAGCTAATGAAACTCACCATTTTATTCATGTAACCCATGTTTGTGATTCTATATATGGTGCCGGTGGCGATATGCCACTCTATAAAAACTATATGATAAATAGATACGATTTTATGTACTATCCGACCTGCTATTTTGATGGCGGCCAATTAGCATTTGTCGGTCCCGATGAAAGGGTCTTTCTTTATGAGGATTCTGTTGAAGCTGTCAGAGGAATACCTGTACAAGATCTTACTTTTAATGTTTCGATGGAATGGCTGGGATCAGCTCAGATCAGGATTAATGTAAATATAATCAACAATGAATATGAAAATTATGCCCCCGATGCACCATCGGCTCCAACTGGCGGGGCGATGAGTGAAATCAACGAATCTGTCGAATTTACCAGCACCGGCACCGACCCGAACCGTCAGCAGGTTTATTATAAGTGGGATTGGGGCGATGGAGAAGTTACCGACTGGATGGGACCTTTTGATTATGAAGTTGCCAGCGTTTTGTCTCATGCCTGGACAGGTGCGGGACAATATAATATATTGACCAAACTAAAAGATATCCATGATGTTGAAGGCCCATGGTCAAGTGCTGGATTTATTGATATCTGGGAATGCGGAAATGCTGACGATAAGATTGGTGTCAATATTAATGATATTATATATCTAATTAATTACAAATACAAGGGTGGCCCGGCTCCGGTTCCGGAATTATCGGTTGATGTAGACAATAGTGGCAGTGTCAATATTAATGATATTGTATCTCTAATTAATTACAAATACAAGGGTGGCCCCGCGCCTAACTGTCCTTCTCTGTAACTGTATTATTTGAAATAATAAAAAAAGGCCGAGGATTAATCGGCCTTTTTTTACGAATTATTTTCGCCTTGCTAATGTCAAATGTAAGAGAAATTATTATTCGATATATTATATTTATGGTCATTACAAATTTAGTTGATGGTATCGTTTGGTTCGGTTTGTCAATAATAAAAGCCATCGCGCGGGATCGAACCGCGGACCTGCTGATTACGAATCAACTGCTCTACCAACTGAGCTACGATGGCTTATCGAATCGATATAATCTAATAAATGTTGATAAAAACACAACTGAAATATTATAGGAAAAGCAGGTGTTCTCTTTAATTAATAAAAGAAATTAGAGCCAAAGAAAAAGGCCGGAGAGTACCGGCCTTGGTTCTGCTTTGTTTTGTTTCGATAATTATTTCAGTAATATCATCTTACGGGAATCAGCAAAATCGCCTGCCACAGCTTTATAGAAATAGATCCCGGATGATTGTTTTGAGGCATCCCAATTGATTGATACGATTCCGGCTTCGTTAAAACCTGTGAATTCTTCAACCCGCTGACCAAGGACATTGTAAATACTAACGTTCCACTCGGATGCCCTCGGCAATGCAAGTTCGATGGATGTTGACGGATTAAACGGATTGGGATAATTCTGTGATAGCGCAAATTCTTCGGGCAAAGCAAAACCATCGGTTTCGACAATATCAGTTACACCGGATAGTACTTCCCAGCAATAAGGGCCGCCAAAAGTGACCGGATCCCACTTTGTCTCAAACAGCCAATCCCAGACATCATCTTCCGAGTTGGATATGGAATCAATGCAAATAGTTCCCGGAGTTGTGCAGCGCAGATTAAAACGGATATATTCCTGATCCGGCAGAGAACTGCTCAAACAATTGATACCGGCTAGAATAATGCTGAGTGAATCAGGGAGAGTGTCGGTTGACCTGGATCCGCTACTTTCGCCCCAACCGTTTTCAATTGTGATTGTGGCGACATCAAAAATATCGGTATTGAAATTGTTCAGATATTCCATACTCGCGGTTGTTGTAAATCCATTACTGACGGCAAGATGAGATATGGTTTCGATGCTGTTGTCCGGGCTGTAGAATTCAAACGAAATCCCACCGCCGCAGAGTTCGACATTTTCACCCAAAACATTTATTTTAATATCAATATGAAATGAGTCGGCATCGGCAAAAGAGATTTCGCCATTTACTGCTTGAGGTGAAACCGCCGTTATTTCAAGACCGGCATTTGCCATTGAAACAAACAATAAAAGAACGCTAAAAATAAGAAAGAAATTATATTTGTTTTTCATAATTGATCCTTTCAAAAATACTGTCGTTATTCATATTTAATATACGAACAGTATTTGAGCAAAGAGAATGCCGAAAACAATAAATTAATGTTATCTTTCAAGATTCTCTTACTGTATGCATAATAATAGCTTATAAGTGTGGATTAGGCAACTTATTTATTCACCGACGCATAATTTGCACTTTTCTGCAAATAATTATGATTTCGATACGGCTGATAGGAAGTATCTATGAGAAATATTCGGAAATTCGACTCGTCTTGGCTCGCGACAGTTCTTCATGAAACTGCAGTATATGTTTCAGTTATAGGTATTAGAATTTGAACCTGTAGGTCAGGAGCCGTGCGCGCCTGACAATATTGTCGAAACCCTTCGGGATTTTTACTTTCTAGACTACGCGATAGATTGGTAGTTCGGATAGCAAAGTCACCGGAATAAACTGACCACAAGCGGTGGGCTACCCCTGCTCATAGTGTAATAACTACAAAATATACATGGCTTCAATATGGCCGTCAATCATCACTACCTTCTAATTTTGCATGGATATGGTCGAAATAGAAGATGGCTGCCTAATCCTTTACACAGCGTATAGAAAATCCGGCTTGCTTCAATATGTCGTGCCTGTAAACCCCTGAACTGTAGTGATGTAGGTGCCGGTACCATGCGCTACTACTATGGCGTTCCGTGGTTGACCAAAAAACTGCATAGATGCCAATACTATTGAAGCGTCCCCACGCATAGCGATATCCACCGGGCAGTGCGGAAAATCTACTTTCATTATTAGCATCCAAGTTTTTGATACCCCAATATGTGGTTCCTACGACCTTCATTTTTGAACCCACACCGGCTCCACGCCAGAAAAGTCCATCCGCCTGCGTTTGATTCATTCCAAGATATATTTCCAATTGTTTCCATTCCTCATCAGTTGGCACATGCCAACCAGCCGGCGCAATTCCCCGGCTATCATCAGCCGCATACCAGTTATATAAGCGACCATAAATGGATACATTGTTTATATCATTATTAAAGTTACAATAGGCTCCGGTGTTAAGAAGTTCCCACGCGGTACTATCAGCTACCATTGGAATACGATCACCATTTCGATAATGAGTGACTTTCAGATTTTCTGCCATCCACACTTGATTACCAATTCTAACGGTCCTATATACATTGCCATTGATGTCCGCAGTTGAACCGCATATTGGCGACGGACCGTCTTTATATTTGTAATCTAGTAAATAAACTATATCAAGAATATTGACTATTCCATCAAAATCAACATCGGCGCAAATTATAACAGGTGAGCATAATGGGTCAAAACCACTTCTATATATATAATTTATTAGATATACGATATCAATGTGATCTATTACGCTGTCATTATTAATGTCTCCGCAATCACCGGCAAATGAAATTGTTGAACTCATGAGAATGATAATGAATAATAGTTTCCTTATCATATTTCCTCCGAGACTTTTGACTTGATATATAAATATATTAGAATTATGATAATTGTCAATAACATTAGATTTCAAGGTTGAATACCTTTATTAATAATAAATGATATTATTAGGCAGTAATGGATTAATTTTATAAAAATACTGGAGGGGAGATTCGAACTCCCGACCCTCAGATCCACAATCTGATGCTCTAACCAACTGAGCTACCCCAGCATTTTTACAGGATGTATTTTATCTCATGTTCGGTAAATTGTCAAGTTCTTTGAGCAATCGATCAATTAATTAATAACCCTGTTCTGCCAACCCTTGTTTGATTCTTTGCAAGTATTTGCCGACACCGGGGTAATTAGGATTTAGCTTTAAACCGGCATTGACATAGGCCTGAGCCGAATCGAACTGCCCCTTTTCTATATAAATATTGGCCGTATTAAATTGACAGGCGGCATCGTTAGGGTTTAATTTTACCGACATTTTGTGCAACTCTAAAGCCCGATCGAGCGAATCCATCCGAAGATATGTATTCCCAAGGTATGAATAGATGTTAAATTGGGTCGGCGCCAGTTGTCGTGCCTGATGGAGTAATTCCAGGGCCTTTGGATATTGTTCTAGCTTTTGATATGCGGCCCCGCATAAAAGATATAGATCTGACATTTTTTCATCTTTAGTTATTCCAAGTCTGGCCGATTTGATCGCTTTGTGATAATGGCCAAGTTTAAATTCCAATTGGGTGATTTTCTGGCAGATCCTGGCGCTTCGATTCTCTTCATCAATTTGGTAATAAAGCTCCAACGCCTTTTCTTTGTTATCAACTATTTGCCAGTAGTAATGGGCCATAAGTTCTAATGAATAACTGCGGTTTTTATCACTGATAGTTAACAGCTTTTCGGCTCTTTCAAGTTGTCTCGATTCTGATGAGTTCATAAATATCCAGATCGAGGCAAAAAAGATTACTCCAAATACCAAAACTGTTTTTGAATATTTTGAAATTGTGTCGAAATATTTTCGGCTTATTGCAAATAGAACCGCAACTAATCCAACTATTGCCATTGGGGTCGAAAACAGATCCCAATCACGAGCCATCCCAAGTTTGGGGTCAAATAGGAAAATAAACAGTACCGATGGAATCAGAAGTAAAGCAAAAAAATACTTATGTGGTTTATCTATATTATTATCATTTGTTTTTTTCAATAATCGATTTTTTAAAAACAATGGGAGTAAGATGAATATTATCGGTGCTATTAATAAAATTTCATTTATGATATCAATAAGATGAGCAAATGAAATAACTGAATATTCACCTACCTTATAAAACGGTAGCAACATCTCTGACAGCCCTGTTTGGTACTGTGGGTATTCTAATCTTTGCTTTAAATCAAAGCCCAATAATATTAAAAGCGGAACCAAACTGATAATTATCGGCTTTATCTTTTCAAATTTGCTCACCGGTTCAATTGTTTTAAAAACAAAATAATGAATATAAAGCAGATACAAAAATGCGGGCAGGAGTATCCAACCTGACAGATGCGAGCTGACCGCCAGAACAAATATTATGGTAGTCGGTATCAGACCCGACCTGTTCGACAGAAAACGATAGGCGTATAGAATAAATAAGAGAGTGGCAGGATACAGAAGAGAGTATGATTCAACATAACCGAAAAATATTTGTATTCCGCCAAGGCTTATTATTAACATTTTAGCCAGAGCGCCGGTTGACCTGTCGATCGTTTTGGGAAAATTGAATAGATAAATAGCGACAACAAACAGTAAACCGAATATTATACTAAGCGATGTATATATTGTCTCGGCTGAGATTCCGGTCAGCGGGTTTAACCCCATATATAAAATAGAATGCAGGAAAAAGTCGAGCGGTTCGGGCGGATTATGCAGATACCCTTTTTCAACCTGATAGACTCGCTGGTAACCATCGCCAAGAGTATGAACATGCACTCGGAGAAGATAAAATATTAGCCCGCAAAGTAATATCAATAGTACGATTTGAATCGACTTTGGTAATTGTCGATAGCGCTTTGATATATTTTGTCCGGCTGAATATAATTTGTTTGACAGATCCGGGAGCAGTATCATCAAGGAAATTAGAGCGCAGATAGCTATAAAAATCCCCGGAAAGTATTGGAGATGATTAAAGCCCCACATCTGCTCAATTGGAACCAGACCAGCGATAATAAACAGTAGTATTAATCCAAAAATGGATAAAATAACAACCGTTTGTGTATTGTTTTTTCCCTGCCTATTCATTTTTAAACATTCCCTGAATCGCCTATATTCAGATAATACAATAAAAAGAGTAAAACTGACTTTTGCAAGTGGTAATCGGTTTCTTTGACATTTAATAAAAGGTTACATATAATGTGAATATGTTTTTCAAAAAATAAGGATTTAAGAAATGATAGATCGAGACACGGCACTTCCGCTGATGGAATCAAAAATAAAAAATATAAACCTGCGGAAACATATTTTTGCGGTGGAAGCGGCAATGATAAAATTGGCCGAATATTTTGGTGAAGATAAAAATATCTGGGGACTGACCGGATTGCTTCATGATCTTGATTATGACAAAACGGCCAAACATCCCGAGAAACATTCATTTATTACCGAACAATGGCTAACCGAATATAATCTTCCCGATGAGATGATCTATGCTATTCGCTGTCATCCCGGGCACGCTGAGTGCAAATCAAAAATGGACTGGGCGCTTTTTGCATCTGATCCGGCAACCGGGTTTCTTGTTGCCTGCGCTCTGATGCACCCATCGAAAAAACTTATTAATATCGACGCCGAATTTATTCTGCGTCGCTTTAAAGAAAAACGATTTGCTGCCGGAGCCTCGCGTGAGGCGATGTCGGCCTGCAGTAATCTTGGATTGGAACTGGATCAGTTTATGATGCTGGTTCGTGACAGTATGCTTTCAATAGTGGATATTCTTGAGCTTTGAGTAAACCGAAAACTATATTTCGTTCTGATGTTATCGGCTGGTCGCTGTATGACTTTGCCAATACCATCTTTTCGATGAATATCTTATCGTTATATTTTAAAAGATGGGTAGTCGAGGATCTACAATATGACGGACTTTATTATGATCTGTCATATTCAGCCTCGATGCTTCTCGCCGGTTTGATAATGCCTGCGCTTGGCGCAATCTCGGATCAATCGAAGAAAAAAAAGATTTTTCTATTTCTGTTTACATTCGCCTGCTGTTTATCTCTGGGGCTGATTCCAATTATTCCGAATACTCTTATTATGGCAATTGTGATAGTTTTTGGACTGTCCAATTTCTTTTATGAAGGCGGATTAGTTTTTTATAATTCGCTATTATATACAGTTTCCGATGGAAAAGAGGCGAGAGTAGTTTCGGGATTCGGAGTTGCTCTTGGTTATTTTGGTTCGATAGTCGGGATGATTCTGGTGCTGCCATTTGTGACCGGTGGTATTTATGGAATAAATATCTCCTGGCTTGAAGGATGGGGGAAAGCTGGGGCATTTTTGCCATCGGCAATTTTATTTCTCCTATTTGCAATACCTTTATTTGTAACCGTTAAAGAAAGAGAAATCTCCAAAAGAAAAAAATCGGGCGGTATCAAAAGAGTTTATCGCGATGTCTGGGAAGGTATCAAAGATACAAAAAAATATCCGGGTGTTTTGCGATTTCTTATTGCCGATTATTTCTTCGAAGATTCGGTTGCGACGGTGATATTAAATATAGGCATTTTTTCATCGCTGGTAATTGGTCTGTCTGATTCTGATATTAATACTTTTCTGATAATTTCGACTCTCTCGGCGATGATCGGCTCTTATCTGATTGGCCGCTTATCTGTTAAAAGGAATCTGAAAAAATTTATGTCAATTGTGATCTGGGGATGGATTTTTGCATTAACAATATTTGCTTTCGCTGAAAATCGAATCATTATTTATCTGCTCGGTTCTTTGATAGGTGTCTTGCTTGGCGGACTTTGGACATTGTCCCGGCCGCTTTTGGCCGAGATGGTTCCGCGTCATGAGCTGGGGCGATTTTTTGGGTTATACTCATTATCGGGGAGGTCGGCGGCGATTGTTGGTCCGATTATTTGGGGGCTGCTGGTATTTGTTTTTAATCCGGCCCGGCCGGCCGGTGAGTTTTTGTCAACATTTTTAAATCTATCAGTCGAATCTTCTGTTAAACTGCCGTATCGTATCGGAGTTTTGTCATTGGTCTTGATTATGGCGGTTGGGCTGTTTATATTTCGTAAGGTTCCATCGGGCGAATTTGGAAAGGATAAAACTGTTGATTAAATCGGGTAAATATTTTGAATATCAGGGTTGTATTCATATCCATACATCTGAATCTGATGGCACCAAATCGACCGATGAAGTTACTGAGATAGCCTCGCAGGTCGGTCTTGATTTTATTCTTATTTCTGATCATATGACCCTTGACTCGCGCAAAACAGGCAAACAGCGGTTTTATAATGATACTTTGGTGCTGATTGGTTATGAACATAATGATGTCGAAGATATAAATCACTATCTGCTGTTTGGAACCGAGGACGTCCTTGATGCCAAGTTAACGCCGCAGGAATATGTTGCAGAGGGTGCCCGGCAGGGTGCCTTGGGGATAATAGCTCACCCCGATGAAATTCGTTCCAGACAGGGGAAGTATCCGTCGTATCCTTGGCTGGCGTGGGATGCGGTTGGTTTTGATGCGGTCGAAATCTGGAACCAGATGTCAGAGTGGATGGAAAATCTCAGTTGGATCAACTGGGGAAGGATGCTTTTCTCGCCGCGGAAATCGCTCGAATCGCCGACCGCAAGAATCCTGAGCAAATGGGATTCTCTTAATAGTGAAAAAAATGGAAAGAAAATTGCAGGCTTGGGGGCAATAGATGTCCATGCTTATCCATACCGGTTTGGCCCCTTTAGAATTACAATCTTTCCATATAAAGTCCAA
>DAOUVS010000231.1 GCA_030667525.1 Candidatus Zixiibacteriota bacterium
AGCCGAAGTTTCTCAAAGGGATCGCGCTCCTTTTTAAATTCGCGGTCAAGAACGTAATATTGTGGTGGCAAATTTGCCGGCATACATTTCTCCTCTATCCCATTTTACTCAAAAGACCTCAAATTTTCAAGTGAAATAATGTCTTGATTAATCTCAACATCAACTTTTTACTTGACCCAATAGGATTAGCGGTTATATTTAATAGAGGACTGATATTTATCTGTAAATATCTCCTTCTTTGAGCACCTAAGATTTATATCAGTATTAGATTAATAGATTTTTCGTTTGTCGCAATTTGGTTCTTAATCAATCAGGGAGGAATTATGATTGGAAAAAGAGGCATTTATCCACGGGTTCTATTACTGCTAATTTTTATGCTTTCTATACTTTTCGTGCCTTTAAACAGCGCGGACCATTGCGGAGATGTCAACAAAGACGGCGGTATAAACATCCTCGACGTTGTGGATATAATAAACTACAAGTATAAAGGTGGCCCGCCGCCAATGCCTGAAATTATTGGCGATGTTGACCAATCCGGCGCAATTGATATTTTGGATATTATCTATATTATAAATTTCAAATACAAAGGAGGTCCCCTGCCGGATTGCGGCATCTTCGACTGCGCCGCCGTTCAGGGCGAATGCAAAAGCGGCGGAACCGTTCCTGGTGACACGCGGTTTACATCCAGCGGCTGTCTGCGCAATTCTGATGGTGATAATGGCATGTATGTCGAAATGATAGAAGGCGATTTATTTGTATATCATGAGAATGCCTATTACAATTGCTGTTTGGAATATCGAGTAGAGTTTGTTGTAGAAGGCACCAATATTACAGCTTATGAGTATGACGATGGCCAGCCCTGCGATTGTATTTGTTATTTTGATTTGGAATCGGTGCTGGAGGACCTGGAACCGGTTGAATATACCAGTTATACTGTTACATTGATTGGAATCGATGGTCAACCGGTCGGGACTGATATTGTCGAACCGGAAGATTTTAATTATATGTCCTTGAATTTGGTCGGGCATGACCTGCATGTAAATCATTTGAACGCGTATTATAACTGCTGCATTGAGTATCAGGTTGCCTATTCAATTATGGGAAATGGAATAAATATTTTTGAGTATGATATAGGAACATCCTGCTATTGTATCTGCTTTTTTGATCTTGAAACGATTATTGAAGATATTCCAACAGGCCAGTACTTTGTCACTCTTTTTGATTTTGCAGGCGACACGGTCGGCTTCGAATCAATAGAAATTGTTCCACCCCCTGAGCTGGTCGATTATTCAGCAAACGGTTGTTTGGAGGAGTCAAGAGCTGATATAAGTTATAACTATGATAGCGGCACCTTAATTATGACTCATTACGACGCTTATTTCTTTTGCGCCGCCGATTTTGTAATCGAATTTAATATGGCTCAGGACACACTCAGAATTTACGAAAATAATATTTCAAGCGGTATGACGACATGTAAGTGTGATTTTGAATTATCGGCTACTATTTCCAACCTTCCACCGGGGACATATGTAACTGAAATCTACCAAAAAGCTTCCCCTATTCACTACTATGAATTATACGACCGCAGAGAGATATTACTCGAGTAAGCAAACTCAAATCATTTTAACCCGGCTTCAAATTTCCGAAGTCGGGTTTTTTTTGCTATTAACTGTTTAATATTGCATAAAATATCCGATTGTACAATAAATAAGGCACTTATGATAATTAATAGAATTATTTAATCTATATGGAAGGAAATTAAAAATGAAAAAACTATTTATTCTGATGATTCTGGTCTTAATGATCATCGGATGCGGATCATCGCGGCAGATTGAAAGGTTGGCGCCCGAAACGCAGACCGACATCAGCGGCCGCTGGAACGATACCGATGCCCGTCTGGTCGCCGAAGAAATGATAGACGACTGTCTGCGCCGACCCTGGCTGACCGATTTTGTCGCCTCGGCTGGAGAAAAGCCGGTTGTCACTGTTGGGACTATTCGCAACAAAAGCAATGAGCATATTGATGCCGAAACATTCACAACCGATTTTGAGCGGGAACTGATTAATGCCGGACAGGTCCGTTTTGTCGCCGGACGCGATCAGCGTCAGGAAATTCGCGAAGAACGGTTCGAACAGCAGGATTTTGCCTCCCGCGAAACGATGAAAAAAATCCGCGCTGAAACCGGAGCCGACTTTATCATTCTGGGGGCAATTAAATCAATCACCGACGAAGCCGAAGGTGTCCGGGTTGTCTATTATCAGACCGATCTTGAGATGATAAATATCGAAACTATGGAAAAAGTCTGGATAGGCACCAAAAAGATTAAGAAAGGTATCTCTCAGGGCAAGACTAAGTGGTAGTCGAGAACAAAATATTTTTTTCAGGCAGATTTGCAGGGCCGATGGCCCTGCTTCTGTCTTTTATATTGCTAACCGGCTGCGGGTCGCTGAAAACAAATAAGAAATTCTACGAACCGATCACGGCTGAACTGCAAAATGGCAATTACGAAACGGCGGTGGCACAAATTGAAACTGCCCAATCCGAAAAAAAGTATCAGAAAAAGGACCGTTTCGTTTATTTCATTGACGCCGGGCTGGCCTATCATTATGCCGCAGATATAAATAACAGCAATCAAAAGCTGACACAGGCCGAAAATGCCGCTGATGATCTGTTCACAAAAAGCATTACCCGCGCCGCCGCTTCGCTTCTTCTGAACGACAATGTCCTTGAGTATTCCGGTGAAGATTATGAAATCCTCTATACCAATCTTTTTATGGCGCTCAATTATATTGCCACTAATAATTTTGATGATGCCTTTGTCGAGACCAAACGTGCCAATGAGAAACTGAATCTTCTTGAGCAAAAGTATCGCAAAGCCTCGGACGATTACAATCAGGGAATCGAGGATGACACCGACGTTGTTAAGATTAACTATGAAGCCAAAAAGGTGCGGTTCAACAATGATTCTTTTGCACGCTATTTAAGTATGCGGATGTATGCCGCCGAGGGAAAATTAGATGATGCAATTATAGATTATAACTTACTAAAAAGGGCCTTTATCGAACAACCGTATATCTACAATTTTGATATGCCCGATGTAAAGTATCTTCCTGAAAATAAAGACAATACAATTTTCAGTGTGGTCGGACTGGCCGGATTATCACCGGTCAAAGAGGCTCTGGATCTTCGACTGCGAACCGACAAAGACCTTAATCTGGTGCAGATATTATATACCGATCCGGAACGTCAGGATTCCGAGTATGGTCATCTCGCTTTACCGGTGTCAGAAGATTATTATTTCAAATTTTCCATCCCTCAGATTGTATCGCGGCCATCTTTTATAGATAAAATCAATGTCTATGCCAACTCGGAATATCTCGGCGAACTGCAATTACTCGAGGATGTCGGCGCTGTCGCCAATGAAACTTTTGAGGCCAAAAAATCTTTAATATATCTTCGTACTGTCGCTCGCGCCATTTTTAAGGGACTGGCGGCGCACAAAGCCAAGCAAAAAGAGGACAAAGATAAAAAAGAAGGTGCTTTTGGCAACTGGCTGAAAAAAGCACTTATTGATGTCGCCACTGATATAAGCGAAAATGCTGATCTCCGCTGCAGTCGTCTTCTACCGGGAAAGATCTACGTCGGTGATTTTGAAATCGCACCGGGTAATTATAATATCAGAATCGAATTTTTGGATAAGTATAGCAATATCATAAGTACAAAAGAGATTGATGATTATAAGGTTCTAAAAAACGGCCTCAATCTCATCGAAGCCTTCTCTTTGAATTAATGATTCAGAAGACATTTATTTTACTGACAACATCCACCTATACCACTATGGAACAGTATATTATTTAGGTATACTATATCAGTAATATTTACGACACCATCGCAACTTAAATCGGTCGTGGATATTGAAATTGGAGCCGGTCCATTGGCAAAATAGTAATTTATCAAAAAGATAATATCATTTAGAGTTATCTGCCCATCAAAGTTGGCATCGCCACATGCAAAAGACGGAAACGCCCCCATATCATTTCTGGAACCATCAGGGTCATTATATTGCGGATCGGGGTCACCGGTATCTATGCATGGAGATGACGGTCTTAATCTATAATCATGATTCCAAATATCCGCATATTGGGGATCAACTGTCAAATTATTTATATAGTCAATTTGTCCACCACCTCCGTTATTCCAAATATTATTAAAATATGCGGAATACCAATTCCAATCATAATATGCACTTATTGAAGAATTTTCGTTATTCGTTATAATATTATTATATATTTTTGCCCAGGTATGAGCATCATTTATACGAATACCCCAGCCATTTGAATCGATTGTATTATTTATTATTAATGCGCTGTCATATAAATTAATTGAATGTACATTATTGCTATACATCAGATTATATCTAATAAGTGGGCAGCCATCTCCAACATAAATGCCATTGCCGCTACTATTCCGAATAATATTATATTCGATTGTTGCGGTACCATTTATTATAACTGTTCCATTGTTTCCGCCATTTAATAATGTAAAGCCGCTGACGACTGGATTACCATTGCCGCTTATGCCAATTAATGGCAATCTCAAATCAAGTGGTTCAATAAAAGTATGTTCCATTCCTTCGGTAGATTTAAGAACTAAGGATCTGTCAATTAAAATTAAATTATCACGATATGAACCGGAAGCAATTAAAACAGTATCTCCATTATGAGCAATATC
>DAOUVS010000127.1 GCA_030667525.1 Candidatus Zixiibacteriota bacterium
GGTTCGAGTTCAGCAGTTGTACATCCAAGAAGAATAATATCACCCGTTGAACCATGCATGTTTGTTAAACCACTGCCATGTTTTTCCCAGATGTCGCAAATTTTCCGCAAAGCGTCAGAGGTATAAAACCACCCGGCCGGTTGGTTAATACGCATGGTATGAAAATGCGAAATATTAGGGTATTTTTCCGGCAGGTCGTTGTATCTACCGATAACACCGCCACCATAACCCATAACGCCTACAATACCGCCATGTTTCCAGTGGCCCATTTTCTCATTATACGATTGCTCTAAAAGCCCAAGAAGATCAGCGCACATGGGATTTCTCTTGGCCGCCGTTTTAATTTCGGTAACGAAACTCGGCCATTTCCCCTTTTCCAACTCATCAAGCATTGGGGTTTTTGGGATGTCTGCCATAGTATCTCCTCAATTTCTTACGATTAATTAAATATATCTATAATTCTTCAATTTGATTTATTACCTGAATTTTAAGTGCCGAAATTCCTCCTTTTGTATTTAGGTCGAATTCTTAGGCCTATATATTAATCAGAATGTAAAATTTAGTCAAGCGGTATTTGTGAAAAATTTCATTATCTTTTTTTTATTTGGGGAACCATGAATGGATCGAAATAGATTCGGAGTAATAGGCCAACTAATAGAGAGACAATAAGATATGACAATTTTATGATGAAATTATGGCGCCCGGATGGGAAATCTGCTATTTTAAAAATATCGAAAGTAGCGACAATCTTTTAATTTTACCCAAAAATCAAAAAAGCCTTCCGATTAAGGAAGGCCTTTTTTTAGGATAAAATAAAATCGATATTCTACATATCTTTGTACGGGTTGGGCCCAACTGTATCGATAACTTCAAGGAAGTCATCAAAGATTTTTGGAATTTTATGATATTCGTTGATGGCCAATTCATGCACCTCAACTCGTTCTTCTTCCAAAACCAACTGTTTTAGTTTTTCCTTAACATTATCCATACGTGTTTCGGCCAGCTCGCTACCGCGGACAAAGTGACATTGATAATCATCACCTTTTTTACAGCCTAATAAAATTACGCCGTCGAATCCGGAAGCAAGAGCATCACTTATCCAGACTATATTCATCGAACCCAGACACCTGAGCGGGATGATTCTGACCATGGCATTGTACTGCATTCTCTTTATTCCAGCCATGTCAACGCAGGGAAGAGCATCGTTTTCGCAAACAAAGGCCAGTATTCTCGGTTTTTCGTCAAATTCATCCGGCATACTGATTGATTTGATCATATTTGACACCATCGGCACGCTGTAATTCTTGAAGGAAACGATTCTTTCCGGACAGGCTCCCATACAGATACCGCAACGACGGCATCTTAGCGGATTGGGAAGCGGATTTCCCTTTTCATCTTCATCGAGTGATCCAAAAGGACATTCCTCAGTACAACGTTTGCACTGAGTACATCTTTGCATAAAGAAATCAGGATAGGTCATATCGCCGGAGCGAGGATGAACTGCCTTACCCTCGGAAATTGATTCTATCGCCTGTATTGCTTTCAAAGCGGCACCATAAGCGTCGTTAGCACTGGTTGCCAGATCCATTGGTGCTCTGACAGCACCGGCGGCGTAGATTCCGGTTCTTCTGGTTTCGTATGGAAAACAGATAAAATGCGAATCCGGGAAACCGTATTTCAAAGTCGGCAGATCGGTTCCCTGACGATAAGTCAGGTTCAATATCTGAGCTCCCATTTCTGCACCTGCGGCAGCTTTTTTCCCATCTTCGAGTTTTCCGTCACCACCTTCGGCTGGCTCCTCAGTTGTTTCCGTATCGGTTTCGCCGATTTCGTCAACTTTGGTAGAAGGTACCAGACCGGTAGCCAGGACAATCATGTCGGCTGTGATTTTAACATCTTCACCCAGCAGAGTCTCTTCGACGTCAACTGACATCTTACCGTCATCTTCTTTGGCCACACCTGCAATCTCACCTTTAGTCAGAAAGATTCCATCATCATCCTGAACCTTGGCGTAGAAAGCTTCATACTGAGCCGGAGAACGTAAGTCTTTATAAATAACATAAACTTTGGCATTAGGATTCATTTGGCGAACATACTTCGCCTGCTTTAATGAGACCCGGCAACAAACCGCCGAACAGTAGGGGAGATGATCCTGATCGCGGGAACCGGCACATTGAATAAAGGCAACTGATTCGACCGGTTTACCATCCGATGGCCGTTTCAGCTCACCAGATGCAACCATCTCTTCCATTTCGATATTGGTTATTACATCCGGAGACGTTCCATATCCAAGATGTCCCAGCTTTTTCTTATCATAAGGCTTCCAACCGCTGGCCTGAATTATTGCACCAACCGTTATTTCCGATGAACTACTTCCGTTTTGCAGCGATACTTTAAACTGTCCCGGTTGACCGGAAGTTTTTGCGACCGTTGTCGATTTATGAATAGTAATATTTTCATGGGCTTCAATTTCGCTGATCAGCTTTTCGTAACCAGAATCTTCGAGTTCATGGTAAGGCGGGTTTTTCGGAAAAACTTTGGTGAACTTGGTTGCCCAACCACCCAATTTATCTTCTTTTTCGACCAGCGTAACTTTATAACCGGCATCACCGGCCGCTTTGGCCGAATTCATTCCGGTCATGCCGCCGCCGATAACGAGAATATCTTTATTTATTTCTTCAATCAACGGCTCGGGCGGTGCGGTATGTTTAACTTTGGCGATTCCCATGTTGATATAATCTTCGGCCAATGTATGCTTATCCTCGTCACCGGCCGGATGGCACCAGGCCACTTGTTCACGAAGATTAACGCGATCAGTTAAAACATCTTTCCCAAACTCAAATAGTTCAGGGAAAACCCGCAGCGAGCAGGCACCGACCACAACCCGATTCAAACTTTCGCTTCCGACATCGTTCCGGATTAGATCCAGACCTTCGGCACCGCATAAAATATCGTGTGATTTACATAGAGCCACATCGGCACTGCCGTTTGCCATTTCAACCAGCTTGTCAACATCAACAGACTTACCAATGTCGCAGCCCTTACAGATATATACTCCAATTTTTGGTTCCATGATTTACCTCCCCATCCCGATGTTAATAGCTTTCATGGCCGCCCCCGTAGCTTCTTGTACGGTGATGGAAACATCCTGTGGTCGCGAAGAAACCCCGGCACCAATGATACCTGTTTTTGAATTTGGAGCAATAAAGCCGAATTCATCAAGCGGCGTATCCAGAGGTGGCGCATCAACAGATGTATTGGGTACCATTCCGGTGGCCAATACTGCCAGTTCAACTTCGGTCTTGACTATCTCGCCAGTTAGTGTGTTTTCCGCTTCAAGAATCAGATTGCCGTTTGTAGGATTTTCGCTGATTTTGGCAACCTTGCCACGATGGAAATGTATCTTTTTATCTTCCTGAATTTTCGTATAAAAATCTTCCATCCGGCCGGGAGAACGAACATCAATATAGAAAATATGAATATCAGCTTCGGGATACAGATTGCGAATATAGGTCGCCTGCTTCATCGAAGCGAGACAACAAACCGCCGAGCAGTATGGCAGATGATTTTCATCTCTGGAGCCGGCACACTGAACAAAGCCGACTGATTTGATTCCCTTCTGATCCGAAGGACGCACGATTTTCCCCTCGGTTGGCCCATTCTGTGATGCGAGTCTTTCCATGATGGCATTAGTCACCACATTCTTATATTGGCCATATCCGAGATTATCAATTTTGGAGGCATCGTATGGTTTCCAGCCGGTTGCCCAGACAACCGCGCCGACCGTAGCAGAAACTTCTTTGGCCTGCATGTTGAGATCAATCGCATCATAATCACAGGCGTCAACACATTTTTTCATACCTTCGTCACCGGCATATTTCGGATCGACAACATACTGAGGAGGATAGGCCATTGCATGAGGCAGATAAATAGCCTTGGTTTTATCCAGCCCATGATTAAAATCATTGTCACGCTCAATGTCACATACCTTTTCACATTCGCCGCAGGCCGTGCATTTTTCGTTAACATAACGAGGATTTTGTTTGATCTTTACTTCGAAATTACCCGGTGTTCCTGAAATTGACTCAACCTCAGCTAATGTCAGCACTCTGATATTGGGGTTGATTCTGATTCGTTTCAGGTTGATCTCAATACCGCAAGTTGGCGGACAAAGTTTTGGGAAGTATTGGTGAATACGAGCAACTCTGCCTCCAAGATAAGGAAGACGTTCCAGTAAAATAACCTTTTTACCCATTTCGGCGGTTTCAATAGCAGTGGTAATTCCTGCTATACCACCACCAACAACCAGCGTATCGGCTTTGATCTGGCCTTCAACCGGTTTAAATTCAGCCATATTGTTCTCCTCGACGATTTAACCTAATATATTGCACGTCATATAGTTTTATTTTCGTCACTATACCTAGCTTGTTAAAATATTCACAAACTTTTCTTATAATAATATTACCTCCGAGGTTTTGTCAAGCGATATTTGGGATAGATTCCGGTTTCGACAACAAAGAAATGACATCTTTTATTAAAATCTGAATAAAAATAACTGAGAATTTATAAAATCAATATTCATTTTATTAAATAAAACACCGAACTATTAATATTGGGATTGCAGAGTAATATTTCATAATGGATTTAAAGATAATATAACACTTGTATCTCTCATGAAAATAATTATAATAGTATAAACTGCAAATACATACCAGAAGCAGACAAAAGATTTTTTAGGAGAAAATTATGAAAAAATCAGGATTATTATTAACCTTAATGTTTTTACTAATCTTTAGTTCTTCGGCGATGGCCGATGTTCCCAAGCTAATTAGCTTTCAGGGTGTTTTAACCGATGATATGGGGAAAGTTTTTGATACTACTTTGCCCGTAACTTTTACAATATATTATGAATCAGCCGGGGAATTGTCACTTTGGACCGAAACGCATCCGTCTGTTGTTGTTCGCGGCGGGCTTTTCGATGTTCTTCTTGGCTCAATTGAGCCTTTGGTCGATACAGTTTTTAAAGACAGCACCAGATGGCTCGGAATTAGCGCCGGGGTTGAAGCCGAAATGAATCCTCGCACCAGCTTTTCAACGGTTCCATACTCATATCGAGTCGGAACAGTTGATGGTGCCTCGGGTGGTATAATCAAAGGAGATGTCGCTATTACCGGCAAAGTCACCATTGGTCCTAATAATGTAAACGATGGCAGCGATTCTTTTGTCGCCGGTACCCACAATACTTCCGGTCATAATTATGTCGCCATTTGCGGCGGACGTTATAATGAAGGATTTGGCTTATATTCATCGGTGGCGGGTGGTTTTTCCAATCATGCCATGGGTGATTATGTTGCTATTGGCGGCGGCATGGGCAATTCGGCCGATGGCATGTTTGCCTTTATTCCGGGTGGAACCCGCAATATCGCCGATGGCGATTATTCTTTTGTTCTCGGCAGCATGGGTATTGCCGGTCATACCGGATCGATTGTGATATCGGCCAACAATTGCGGCACGTGAGGTGACTTTATCAGCACCGGTGGTGCTGAACAGTTTGTTATTCGTGCCAATGGCGGAATGTACCTTACTACCAACCCAGGGGTGGCTCCATACGAACCGACCAAATTAATTAATACCGAAACCGGTGCTTATTTAAGCGCTGGTGGAGTTTGGACCAACAACTCCGACCGCAGCCGTAAAGAAAATATCAGATCACTGAGCAATAAAAAAATGCTGGAGAAACTGGCCCAGCTCGATATCACCGAATGGAACTATAAAGTCGAAGGTGAAAATATAAAACATATCGGACCGATGGCTCAGGATTTCTACGAACTGTTTGGTCTTGGTAAGGATAATAAATCTATCTCAACTATCGATGCTTCCGGGGTGGCACTGGCGGCGATCAAGGAGTTGCATAAAAAGACAGAAGAGATTGACCAATTAAAAGAACGGGTCAGTGAATTGGAACGAGTGATTAATATTTTAATGAAAAATTCTGGCAACTAATAATGATAGGTCGTATGTCACATAAAAAGTTATCTCACTTAGCCGTATTTTTAATAGTAGTTAGCTTGATGTTCACTTTTTCTGTCTCAGTCGGCGCGGTTGATATTCCTGAAAAAGTATGCTCCAGTGGTGCGGTTGAGAACAACTCAGTCTCACTATACATTAAGGGTTCTATTGGTCAACCGATAATCCAAAACTGTAATTCTGTTTCACTCTATATAAAATCAGGTTTCATTCGATCATATTCTGCTATCAATGAGGAGCAGTGTTACCCGGGAGACGCAAATAACGATAACATTCTCAATATTCTCGATGTTGTTTATCTAATAAATTATAAATATAAAGATGGGCCGTCACCTGTTCCCGTAGAAATCTGCTCGGGTGATGCCAACTGCGACTGTCTCGTGAATATTCTTGATGTCGTTATACTAATCAATTTCAAATATAAATCGGGCCTGCCGCCGTGCAACTATACAAATTGGCGCTCTGCTTGCGATTAAATATTAGCCAAACTCTATTTTAACAAAACCATCTTTCTGGTTGCCGAAAAATCTTTTGCTTCGATTCGATAAAAATATATTCCCGAGGAAACCTTGTTGCCATTATTATCAGTACCATCCCAGGTAATCGAATAATTCCCTGCTGGTAATTCTTCATTGATAATACTGTTAATATTTTGTCCCAGAATATTATATATCGAAAGTCGCGTGTATGATTTCGTTTCCAGCGAAAACTGAATTGTTGTTGCTGGATTAAACGGATTTGGATAGTTCTGATTCAGACTAAAAGTTGATGGTACAATTGCCAAATTATCGCTGTTGTCAGTTGGGTCGCATTGGATCGGTTCCGGGACAATATTGTTCATCCGCCTGTTGTACCGCCAATGCTTGGCCGGTGAGGCGCATTCATGATACAGTTTTCCCGTCAGATTAATAAAAACAAGATTATTATCAGCCGTAGTCATAATCATGTCAACATATCCGTCACCATTGATATCTCCAACCGATGGAGTATGTCTAAATCCGGTACTGGATTCCGGTGCCACAACCAGCGGAAAATCAGGAAGTAAGGACGCTTCGTTTTCCCAAGCATAGATCCGTTGCACTTTGTACGTAGAAAATGGATCATCATTAGCAACGGCGACAATGTCGGCTTTCCTGTCATCATCCATATCATTTAACAACAGCATATTAGCAATCCCCATCTGCGGTGTGATCGCAAAGTGACCATTGGGACTGCCGGGCAAATACGATGTTCCATCAAGGTTCCAGGCCAAAATATAACTGATATCAAGATCAAAAAATCCGGTAACATATTCCAGGCTGCCATTATTATCCAGATCGCCAAAAACCGGAACAGTTGGGATAACAAAGGGGTCGATCCCCATAATATGCGGCCAGCCTGTCACGGGGGAGAAGCCATAATTAAATGCATGGATTATATAATCACCGTTATCATAATGACCAAAAACAATTAATTCAAGCAAACCATCACCATCAATATCACCCGCCGACAGACCATTACAAGCGAAACCCTCGCCGCCTGATTTAAGTATTAATTCTTCCAAGCTGTTTCCATCTATATCTAACCGGGCCAGAGAGCTTAAATTATAATTAAAGGCGTAGATTTCATCGATACCGTCATTATTAAGATCAGCCGGCAAAAACTCGGAAACATATTCAAACATATGTTGTGATGAACCATCTGATTCGATAATGAAACCAAGCGGTTTGGTGCGGTCATAGATATGGACTATTATTTCATCACGGCCATCACTATCCATATCCTTTAAAAATAGTTTTGGGAATGTATGCTCCGACCCTGTAAAACTCAAACCGGGATAATTGGCGAGATAATTTATAAAGTCTGGTTCGGATGATCGGTAAGAATAAACCATTGGCGGATCATATCCAAGTGCGACCATATCATCGATTCCATCTCCATCCAGTTCGCCTACTGCAATCGGAATGAGAAAATTGTTATCTGGAAAGATCGGGATATTTTCTGTTTTAGCTGTACCATCGGTGTTGTACATATATATACCGGATGATGTTCCGATCACGATCTCATTTATTCCATCGCCATCAAAATCGCCGTAATTGGGAATAATCGAGGGGGTGCCATCAAGCGGTATCTTCCAGTGTTCTTCAGATGAAAAAAGCGATTGTACGGATACTTCGATTTCGTCGAAAATCTCGGTATCATCATTGGATACCATTGTTAATCTAAGAACATAATTACCCTCAGTCAACTCACCGGTGGACCATTCACCGACAATATTATCAAATGCCGGGATAGAAAAGCTGTTAATTAATTCCCAGCCGTTTTCCTCCTCCTGCGTACGATA
>DAOUVS010000067.1 GCA_030667525.1 Candidatus Zixiibacteriota bacterium
TCAACATGCTCGGCTGACAACGCGATATCAATCGTCTCGCAAGCGGAACACATCGCAAAAACAAACCCGCCCCGGCGAACATAATCTTTGACCGTGTTGGCCACTTCCAGTTTCATCTCGGAGACCTTACGAAATCCCAGTTTCCGCGCCAGCGATTCATTGACTTCGACTTCCTGACGATACCATAACTGATTGCGAAACGAGGCAAAAAATTTACCATACTGCCCGGTGAAATCTTCATGGTGCAGGTGCAGCCAGTCATATTCCTCTAGGACCCCGGCCAAAACCTCTTCATCCCAGATAAGATCGTACTTAATATCAGCCTGGGCTAGCGCCAGCGTAACGGCATCATCCCACGGTTCAACATTGTTAGGCGAATAAACAGCAATCGACGGTACCTTTTCCAGAACGACCCGTTCCATATTTTCTGCCTCAATGGTCTGATAAATTTCTGATAACTGTTCAACCGTGATATTTTCGGCAAAGACGCCGCGCATGATACAAAGATTTTCCAACTCCGGATTGGTCACCATCGCAAACGAACCGGCTCGATAATTTAATAACCAGTCAACATTGATTCCCATTTCGAGCGCCTGGAAGGCGATACCGTAAGCTTTGATATGATCGGTCTGGGCAAAATCCATCGGGATAAAAAGCACCTGAGCTGAGACCGAACCGATTCCGACCGTCAGTAACAGCAATATTAGCAATATAATTTTAAGCATAATCTATCTGTCGGTTAATCCCATAAATATATAAACAGTCCAATTTTTCATATCTTGTAATTATACGCTTTTTTAGTAAAAAGGTTTGTTTGTAGAGCTCGGCTAATCGTTGCTGTTTTCCTCTTTGTTATCTTTTTTCATATTTTTCCGATAGTCGCGATATTTTTTCAGATATTCGCCAACTTTTATTTCTCGCCCGGATTGAGTCGGCCGGTAATAAATTCTACCTGATAATTCATCAGGGAAATATTCCTGATCGGTTAGAGCATCATCAAAATTATGTGCATACTTATAATCTTTACCATAGTCGAGCGCTTTCATCAGCGAGGTCGGCGCATTACGAATATGAAGCGGCACCGGAAGTGATCCTTTCTCTGTAACATCGCGCGAGGCCTGCTTAAAAGCAATATAGGCTGCATTCGATTTTGGTGCGCAGGCGAGATAAATAACAGTCTGAGCCAGCGCCTGTTCACCCTCCGGTGTTCCGAGAAAATGATAAGTGTCGCGGGCATTTAGCGCAACCGTTAATGCATTCGGATCGGCCAATCCAATATCCTCAACCGCCATCCTAATCAGACGCCGTGCGATAAATAAACGATCCTCACCACCCTCAAGCATCCTTGCCAGCCAGTACAATGAAGCATCAGGATCGCCACCACGAATTGATTTGTGAAGTGCCGAGATAATATTATAATGCTCTTCACCAGATTTATCGTAAACAGTCGAACCTTTTTGATGAATCTCAACGATTTTTTCAAGGGTGATAGAACCGTTTTGACCAACATCATCGGAGGCCGCTTCAAGAAGATTAAGCCCGCGGCGGGCATCACCATCGGCGGCAGTCGCGATAAATTCGAGCGCTTTTTCTTCAATTTTTAGATTCAATGATCCAAGACCGCGTTCGCTGTTTTTGATAGCATTATTAATAATTTCGATCAGCGCTTCTTCTGATAGCCGCGCCAGAACAAAAACCTTAACTCTTGATAACAGCGCCGAGATAACTTCGAAAGATGGATTTTCAGTGGTGGCACCAATTAAGACAATATCTCCTTTTTCAACATAAGGTAAAAATGCATCTTGCTGGGCCTTATTGAAGCGATGAATTTCATCTACAAAAATATATGTCTTTTGGCCCGACATTTTTTTGTAATTACCAGCTTTGGAAATGACTGCTTTTATCTCTTTGATACCAGATGTCACTGCCGAAAACGGAACAAACATCCCGCTGGTTGCTTTGTCGATCAACTCTGCCAGCGTCGTTTTGCCTGAACCGGGGGGACCCCAAAAAATGACCGACCCAACCCGATCTTCTTCGATTGCTTTTCGAAACGGTGTCCCAGGCCCGACTATTTTTTCCTGCCCGCGAAACTCATCGAAGATTTTCGGCCTCATCCGGTCAGCCAGAGGTGCTTTCAGATTAGTGGCAGAGTGTGACTGCCTTTCGTTTTTGTTATTCTCAAACAGTTCCATAGATAGAACTAATATAGTAATTCTCTGGAAAAATAGCGAAGATTTATAGAAAATGTGATATAGACAATATTATAAGACTGTAAAGAGACGTTCCCAGCGGGTGCTTGATGGGAAATTGGTCAGGAAATAGTATCCATATTCAAAAGGTGTTTGAACATATGGAAAAGATGGTTCCGGAGCCGATTCATCAGGTTGCCATGACCAGTAGACAAACACAGCTTTGCCCTTGATATTCTCATTTGGTAAAAATCCCCAAAAACGGCTGTCTTGGCTGTCATCACGGTTATCGCCCATTACAAAATATTCGTTCTCTGGAACCTGCACCGGTCCAAAATTATCCCGCATCGAAAGCTGGGCTGCCAATATTTTGGGATCATCGTATTTAACATTGGGGAATATTTCGGCTAACCGATTATCAACATAGACAACTTTATCAATCACTTCAACGGTCTGGCCAGGTAGTCCGACTATTCTTTTAATATAATCGCGAGTCGGGTTTAGCGGAAATTTAAAGATAACTATATCGCCCATCGCCGGTTCGTTGTACGAATAGGCCAGCTTATTGACAAAAATATAATCGCCCTCAAAAAGAGCGTCTTCCATCGAACCGGAATCGACCCGATAAGCAGAAACGACAAAAAGACGTAACAGAATCGCAGCGACAAACGAAATCAGGATAACTTCAACATATTCACGCCAGAGCGGTTTTGGCTCTTTGCGTTTCAGAAGTTTGTTAACCTGCTCCCTAACTTCGGGCTGCTGAAGATCGTTGAAGAATAGATTATTGTCCATATCTCAAACTATCGGAATTGTTGGCCTTTTCTTTAATTTATAAACAGCTTCAAATTAGAGGTTTTATGAAAAAAATGAATTGACACGCTGATTCATAAGTTCTTATGATTTATATATATAAAAAAGAAGTCAAAAAAGATGGAGATTATATGAAAGAGATAATTCAAACCGATCAGGCTCCCGAAGCGATTGGGCCGTATTCGCAGGCGATAAAAGTTTCCGGACAGATTATGATTTTCTGTTCGATGCAGATCGCGCTGGACCCCGATGGAAGCAGATTGATTGGGGCAACATCGGCCGAACAGGCTGAACAGTGCCTTAAGAACCTTCAGGCGGTGTTGTCCGCGTCGGGAGCGGAGTTGAAACATGTGGTCAAAACGATAGTTTATCTGACCAATATGGGAGATTTTGTCGCTATCAATGAAACCTATGGCAGATATTTCACGATGGATAAACCGGCGCGTGGTGCGGTCGAAGTTGCCCGGTTGCCCAAAGATGCCAAAGTCGGAATTGAAGCTATCGCGGTTTTGTAATTTTGGCCAATCGTAATATTTAATATTTTTGTTCCACAAGTCATTTATTATGTAACAAGCCGTTGGCTGTGGGGCACGCGCACTTTGTAATTGCAGGCCGATATCCAGAAAATTGGTTTCTGACAATTTTACTACTAAATTTTGTACCGAGAGTCTTTTATGAGGAAAAAAAACCGATATAAGTGGTTTCATAACATTTAGTTATAGCGAAATGGGTTCGCTTTTCCGTTTTTTGTTTTTTTGTTAATTTCGTAATCAAAATGGCTTCCCTCCTTCGAAGAACAGGCGTTTCGTCAGAAAAAAGTTTTTTAATCTATTAGCCTTTCCGCAAATTTTAATTTCTGTTTTTGTTCTATCAACATCATAATTAAGAAAAGCGGGATGAATTAACGGTGATGTTGTATGGATTTTGTTAGAAACTATAGCCCTCGAGCAGATGTAGGCATCTGAAGCGCAGGGAATAATTGCTGGCGAAATTAGAATCTATAAGGCATAGCGAAAACCCAAAGATATTGATAAGTGATTGAAGATTATATTCTCAGGAAGTCCGTTTTCGTTTGTGAAAGGTCTTTCCCGAGTATTAGCTTCGTAATAGAGCATCGTATCCAGAGGATTTGTTAATTGAAAATTGTATCTTACATTAAGAAGAAAATCCATTCTGTTGTGATTATAGGCCAACTCGCCTCCTACTATTAAACCAGCTGAAAATGGCCTCACATTGGCAATTTTCCAATCACCGGAGTTATTATGATAAAATTCAGGATCCGTTCTTATAATAGACGTGCTATCGAATTTATCAGATGAATTTATATTATATCCAAAGGATGGACCAAAATATATGGCCGGACTTATATTAGAAAAATTTGGGAATTGATATTTTGTCAAGATTGGCAGTTCCAGATATGATATTGCTAACTCTTGTTCGACTGACATCTCAGTAGTTACAAAAGTATCAGCATAGAATTTTTCAAAATGATAGCTATGGAGATTCAATTCAGCCTGAAGCCGCATTGTTTGAGAATATTTTTTTGTACAGATCAAACCTAATTGAAAACTACTTTTATCTTTTAATTGTGCAATGTCAATTGATGATTTACTCGATTTGAAAGTAAAACCAAAACCTGATTTTGCACCAAGCGAATATCTTTTCTCCCCAATTTTAAGCCGATCGACGGTTAATTGTGAGATTTCTCCTATTGCTATGCTTTCATTGTCATTGCCAACAATATTCCCATAGACCTGATTATTTCCAAAATCAACAAGGCCCCCTTTTTTGTCAAAATCAAAATAGATATCCTCCCATATGGCAGTGCTGTCCGGATTTATCTTCCATTTTTTTGATATTTTAGCAAATTGTTGGGATTTCATATATTGAACCAACGTCTTTCCCTGATGAGTGGTATGCAATATTAGAATTGGGCCCAAAAATATTCCATCAGAAAATTCTTCACCATCTTTCGTAATGCCTACCAATTTGTAATTTGACTTAGGAAAATATGTTCCACCGGCTTCATCAAAATAAAGTGTGTCACCGGTGTATAAAAGCATTCCAGCTATTTTAACCGGCAATTTAATTCGTGTGACATAGTTTTCAGGGTAGTCATTTAGTTTTTCGCTTGTTATCGTTGCGTATCTGGTGCAGCCAGAAATTAAGAGCGACGCAAACAGAAAAATAATTAAAAATCTTTTCATAGTCCCAGTCTCGATTCCTATTTACTGATTTGTTTTGAGCAAATTATATTTCAATATCCCAGACATATATTATTATAAATGCCAATATTGTAGAAGTCAATTATTTTAAGAATCTGACCTAATACCTGCTAATTTGTCAGTTTTCTTATTTTTCTTGATTTATTTTTGATAAATCGGGAAGTTAATCGTCTTTAGAGTGTATAACCCTCAGACGAAACAACAAAGAATTAAATCCCCCGACCATAGTTCTCCACCCATCAGCTTGGCCGGGATACAGAAAAAAATATTGATCTTAAAAAGAAGGAGGAGGAAATGTGTACAAAAACATCCAAAACAATTATGACTATTCTGCTATTTTGCCTATTTGCGGGCAGTCTTTGGGCAGATGAAAAAAATACACAAATTGTAAGTTCAAAAGTTACCGAGGTGACGGTCTATCAAAATCGGGCAAAAGTGATTCGTGAGGTGACATTGTCTCTGGGTCAGGGGGATTTTTCGCTTCTGTTTGAAAATATCCCGATTCTGTCCGATGTCAGTTCGTTTCATGCTTCTGCAGACGGACAAAGCGATGCGTCAATTTTGGGGCTGAATCATCAAATCAAGGAACATCTCAATATTCCGCAGGAAAAAGCGGCTGAGCTTGAAGATGAGATCACCTATATAGAGCAGGGAAGACAGTTGGAGGTTGATTACCGGCTTGCCGTTCTGGAACGAAAAAGAGAATTTCTTCTGTCGATTTTGAAGCAGGCGGGGGAGACGATGTCCGAAGAGATGGAAAGAAGCGAAATGAATGCCACTAGTTGGAACGATGCCTATAATTTCTTTGGTGGTAATCTGGGGATTCTTTCAGATTCACTCAGACTGTATCGCCTCTGGTCGGAAACTTTAAAAGATACGATAAATATAAAAAAGAGAGAACTCAAAACATTAAGATCGACTCGCGGTAATCGAACCAGACTTGTCCAGGTCGATTTGTGGCTCGAAACTGCGGGTGAGATCAAGGTTGCTCTCGATTATGTGGTCAGCGAAGCCGGTTGGGCACCTATCTATGATGCCCGTTTAAATTCGGGCGGGGATAGCACTGAATTGGAACTATTCGCCGAAATCAGACAAAAAACCGGTGAAGATTGGGACGATGTCAAGCTTACTCTTTCGACATCTGAGCCGACCCGTGCGGCCGGCCCGGGAGAAATTAAAGAATGGTTTATTGATGTAAGAGATTATCCCAATGTTGATGAACTTCTTGAGCAGACCGTTGGGCTTGATACTTATACCAAACCCAACAGTGATATTCGAATTAGAGGCGGCAGGGCAGGTGAGGTCGCATATATTGTTGATGGAGTCAGAATTGGCGATCCTTTGGGCGGGTATGGACCGGTTAATTTGGGGCTATCATTAACAGGGTCGTCTATGGAATCATCCAATTTTGTTGCTACTTTCGATACCAAACGGAATGAGACTGTGATATCCGGCGGCAGAGCAACCCGGGCATCGATAGCCAAATGGACACTTGAAGCCAAAACGAATCTGGTTTGTCGTCCAAAGCTGAATCAGTCTGTTTTCCGTGAGGTTGAGATCACCAATCAATTTGATTCGCCGTTGCTTCCGGGTCAGATCAGCCTTTTTGCAGGTTCTGATTTCATCGGAAAAACCAATCAGCAAAATCTTATCGCTCCCGGGCAAACATTTGATCTGCCATTTGGGATAGAAAACAGAATTGAAGTCAAAAGAAAACTAATTTCAAATAAGAAGTCGGTATCTGATGATAGAATCAAGATTATTCAGACAATTGAAATAAAACTCAAAAACTGGAGCCAATTTGTTGGTGAGCTGACGCTGGAAGAGCCGTTCCCGATTTCGCAGGATAACAGAATCAAGGTGAAACATAAAAAGATGGATCCAAAGCCGGACGAAATTGACGATTTGGGTAAGGCAAGCTGGAAATTGACCCTGCAACCGGGTGAAGAGAAAATTGTCGAATTCACCTTTGAAATCAGTCATCCAAAAGAAATGAGGTTGTCAGGGATATAGATTAGATTGGCAGAATTAGTAGGGCGGAACCCTTTAGTGGTTCCGCCTTTTATTAATTGGCAGAACCGCGTCGCTTCGCTTTGGGTTCTGTCCTACCAAAACTTCAATATTTTTATAGACATGTTGAAATATAATTGTTAATTTTGGAAAAATCGAAATTAGATATAATGGGGAAGGGGCAGAAGAGAAATCCGCCTCTAAAAAAGTAAAAATTGACAGAAGATGACGAGAGACATGAAAAAGCAGTTGAGCTTTTTCGAGAAGATAAATTTGATGAAGCCCTTGAGATATTTCTACAGCTAAATAATCAATCATCATCTGAACTCGACCTGAAAATCTTGCTTGAAAATATAAGTAATTGCTACGCCAATATTGGTGAATTTGATAAGGCTAATGAATTTTATGAAAAGGCGATAGCGACCGTAAAAGACCCGATTTGGGCAAAGTATCTAAAAGCGATATTTCTTTATTTTAGAGAAGAATTTGTCAAGTCAATCAATATATTAAAATCAATTCCTGATTCATATGATGATAAATATAGTAAAGCAGATAGTAACTTTTGGATTGGTAGGAATTATTACTATTTGGATAATTATGAGAAAGCCAAGATTTATTATGAGAAGTCATATCAATTTGCTAATAAAGATGGAAATCCTGAAGACTATGCCGCAATAATTTACGAATTTGGTTCTGTTCTGGATGAATTAGGAGATGAAGATAAGGCATTTGAATTATTTTGTGAATTGGAAGATTATATTCAATTTCTTAATCAAGGAACAAGAATTACTCTATATTATTGCCGATCACTAAAGTTTAAGGAAAAGGGCGAAATTAATAAGGCATTATCCGATGCCCTAAAATCTTATGAAATAGGAAAAGGCTTTTATGCCACCGATCAAGAGGATATTAATAGATGGCTAATATTAATAACACGGCTATATAGAGAAATATCTGAGTATGAAAATGCGTTGAATTCTCTTAATAAAATTGAGTTTCCTCTAAGCGATGATTATGATTATTGGCACTACTACCGGAATTACTCCATTGCTCATTATGAACTTGGCAATTATAATGATTCCATTGAATATATGGAGAAATTTCTTGAAGCGCATAAGATAAAGCAATTATTCCCAGTAGAAGATTTTCATAAATTTAAAATGAAAATGGCTGATGCATATTTTCAGACCTCGAATTATAAAAAGGCAAAAAAGTTGTATAAAGAATTACTCGAATCCAACCTAACCTCAGCCGACGATTACTTGTTAATTCAGGATAGGCTGATTAAAACTAGTTCACAATAATCTTTTGCCGAAACCGTTAAGGGATTTTGACCTACATTGTCGACCAAAATCAGCTAACCCACAGCAAGCTGCGGGGCACCAAATTGGCAATCAAAAGTCATCCAAAAAAATTCATGGTTTTTAGTTCTCATTTTATTTCAAATTTTTAATTTTTCTTGAGATAATTAGCTTGACAAATAGACAAAAGGACGTTTCTTGTGAAAATTAATTTGTGACAGTCACATTGTGACATAAATCACAAAGTGCAAACGCTGGTAAGGTAGGAAAAAAATGGCCCAGTATGCGGCAGTCTTGATTTTCTTATTGGTTGGTATTGGGATAGTTCTCTTTACCTTTTTTATGTCCCGTCTGATCCGACCCTCAAATCCATATAAAGCCAAAAACCAAAGTTATGAATGTGCCGAACAGCCGATTGGCGATTCATGGATTCGATTTAATAATCGTTTTTATATTTTTGCGCTGATTTTTGTCGTATTTGATGTAGAAGCGGTTTTTCTTTTTCCCTGGGCAGTGGCGTTTGGACATCTTGGACTGTTTGCCCTGATAGAGATGATGATTTTCATCATGATTTTGCTCTTTGGTCTCTTTTACGCCTGGAAGAAAGGGGTCCTTAAATGGGTATAATAAAAAAGGTTCCGGTTTATGCCGAAAAATTTCCCGGTGGCGGAATTATTACAACGTCGCTTAATTATATTTTCAGCCAATCGCAGGCGAGTTCGCTCTGGTACCTGTTGTTTGGCACCGCCTGTTGCGCTATTGAACTGATGGCGACCGGGGCATCACGTTACGATTTTGACCGTTTTGGAATGATATTCAGAGCCTCACCACGGCAGTCTGATTTGATTATTGCTGCCGGTACGATTACCAAAAAGATGGCTCCCCGGCTGAAACTATTACACGATCAAATGGCCGAACCGCGTTATGTGATTGCGATGGGCGGATGCACCGTTGGCGGCGGACCGTTTTATTATGACAGCTATGCGGTTGAAAAGGGAATCGACCATATTGTTCCGGTTGATGTTTATATCCCGGGATGTCCTCCAAGACCGGAATCGCTTTTTGAGGGATGTCTGAAACTTCAAGAGAAAGTCAAACTTCAGAAGATCCAAGACTGGAGTTAAAAGGAAGACTAAAGTTTAATGACTTTTGAAGAGTTGACAACATATCTGACCGAGAAGTTTGGCGATAAGTTAGAACTTCTGGAAACCGGCAAGTTCGAACCGTTTTTCCTTATAAAAAAAGAAAATCTGGTTGAAATCTGCGAAGCGGTTAAGACTGATGATAAACTTCTCATCGATTTCCTTTGCAATATTGGCGCGATTGATACCGGTGAGAAATTTGAAATTGTCTATAATCTTGCTTCAATCAAAAAAAATATCAGATTTGATCTGAAGCTGGTGATGGAATATGAGGGTGCCGAAGTTGATTCGGTTCAGGAAGTCTGGCCATGCTCCAACTGGTATGAGCGGGAGATGTGGGAACTGTATGGCATCAATATTAAAAATCACGATAACCTGACGCGATTCCTGTTACCCGACGAATGGGATCAGGGTCATCCGATGCTTAAAAACTGGGATGCTCCCGATTTCAAACGGATGCCTGAGGTAGAATAATGACAGAAGGACTTCGCACAGAAGAATTCCAGGTCAATATGGGCCCGCACCATCCTTCGACGCATGGTGTCTGCCGCTTTATATTGACGATGGATGGCGAAGTTATTGTCAGAGCCGAACCGGTTATCGGTTATTTGCATCGCTCGCTTGAAAAAATTTGCGAAAACCGTACTTATGCGCAGTGCATTCCGGTGATGGATCGTTTCGAGTATTGCACATCAATGTGTTGCAACGAAGTTTTCGCGCTGGCGGTTGAGAAGCTGGCCGGAATCGAGGTTCCCGAATACGCCGAATATCTCCGGGTTATTATGATGGAATTAAATCGTATTGCCAGTCATATGATCTGGTATGGAACGACTGCTCTTGATCTCGGTGCTATCACGCCATTTTTGTATTCTTTCCGTGAGCGAGAAGATATTCTCGATATGTTTGAGATGACCTGCGGTCAGAGGCTGACCTATAATTATATCCGAATCGGCGGCGTTTCCAAAGATATCCCGCCGGAATTTATTCCAAAATGCAAAGAGTTTTTGGCCACAATTGATCATAAAATAGACGATTACGAACGGATGCTGACCGAAAACCCGATATTTATGGTGCGCAACAAGGGTGTTGGCACATTGTCTCCCGAAATGGCGATTGCTTATGGCGTTTCGGGGCCATCGCTGCGAGCCTCCGGGATTAAATACGATTTGCGCCGTGATGATCCATACTCGATCTACAATAGATTTAAATTCGATATTCCGGTTTGTCACAATGGCGATTGTTACGATAGATATATTATCCGGATCAAAGAGATGCGTGAGTCGGCCAAAATTGTCCGTCAGGCGTTGGAACAGCTTCCCAATGCTGAAGTTAATACTGGCAAAATGGTCAAAGCGAATTTTAAACCTGCCAAAGGTGAGGTTTACAGCCGGATTGAAAATTCGCGAGGTGAGATGGGTGTCTATATTCAGTCAACCGGCGATACAAAAAAACCGCTGCGGGTAAAAATGCGCGGCGGCTCCTATAATCAGCTTCAGGTTATGCCGGAACTGGTGAAAGGTGTTAAGATTGCCGATGTGGTCGCGATTATGGCCTCGCTTGATATTATTATGCCGGAGGTTGACAGGTAATGGAACTTATCGGCATTTTCAAATATTTGTATGAGCAGTTGGTTGCCACCGGAATTCCACAAGTCTGGGTCGACCTGATTTCTCTGGTTGCTTCGGCGGTGATTATTTTCGGCGTTCTGGCTTTGATTGCTCTGTTTTTGGTTTGGTGGGAAAGAAAACTATCGGCCGATTTTCAGCAGCGGATGGGACCGATGCTAACCGGCTGGCATGGCCTTATCCAAACAGTTGCCGATGCGATAAAACTTATTCAAAAAGAAGATATTACCCCAACAAAAGCTGATCGTCCGGTTTTTTTCTGGGCACCGATTATCTGTTTTGTCGCCGCTTTTGCAGTATACGTAACAGTTCCTTTTGGTGAGGGCCTGATTGTTTCGGATCTAAATATCGGTATTTTATATATAGTGGCGATAACAACTTTTACTGTTATATCACTTCTGATGGCTGGCTGGGGTTCTAATAACAAATATGCTTTACTTGGTGGGATGCGCTCGGCGGCGCAGGTAGTCAGTTATGAAGTCCCGATGATTGTGGCGATATTAAGCGTTATCGTTTTTGTCGGATCGCTTTCGATGGTTGACATCGTTGAATCGCAGGCGCTAATTTATCAATGGTACATCTTCCGGATGCCGTTTGGACCGATTGCTTTTGTTATCTTTATTATTGCCGCTACTGCCGAAACCAACCGGACACCATTTGATCTTCCGGAAGCAGAGCAGGAGCTGGTGGCCGGATTTAATATTGAATACTCAGGAATGAAATTCGCCATGTTTTTCCTGGCGGAGTTTATAAATATGTTTACCGTCTCAGCTATCGGAGCAACATTGTTTCTCGGTGGCTGGCAGGGACCGTTTTTGCCATCGTGGGTTTGGTTTCTGGTTAAGACGTTTGGATTGGTTTTTGTTTTTATGTGGTTCCGCTGGACCTATCCGCGTTTGCGGGTCGATCAGCTGATGGAGTTCTCGTGGAAATTCCTCCTGCCTTTGGCTTTTGCAAATCTTATTCTGGCCGGATGGATGAAATATTCAGGGTGGTTTAACTGGTGATAAAATTGGTTGATGCCATAAAAAATCTGTTTATCGGACTTATTACGACGGCAAAACATCTGCCGCGTAAGGAGGTCACGATTCAGTATCCGGATGAGCGGTGGACAATGCCGGAACGCTCACGCGGAATCGTGGTTCTTCTCTCTGATAAAGAAACCGGCGAACTCAACTGCACCACCTGTTTATTGTGTGAACGGGCCTGTCCGTCAGCGGCGATTAAGATCGTCTATGAAAAAGATGAAAAGAAAAAACGACATCTCAAAGATTTTATTGTTGATAACATGCTCTGCTGTTTCTGCGGGTTATGCGAAGAAGCGTGCAATTTTGCCGCTATCAAAATGACCGGTAAATATGAGTTCGCGACATGGGACAA
>DAOUVS010000275.1 GCA_030667525.1 Candidatus Zixiibacteriota bacterium
CCCACTCCGGCTCAAAAGGTGTGACATTGACTATAATACCACAGCGGGCGTAAGTAGATTTTCCGAGACATATAGTAATGACATCGCGGGGAATCTTGAAATATTCGATCGTTCGGGCCAGCGCAAAAGAATTGGGCGGGACCAAAATTGATTTTGCCTTCACATCGATAAACGATTTAGGACTGAAATTTTTCGGGTCTATAATTGATGAGTTAACATTGGTAAATATTTTAAATTCTTCGGATACTCTGATATCATATCCATAAGAAGAGAGTCCATAGCTAATACCCTTTTGAATCTGTTTGGGAGTAAAGGGACGAATCATAGCATGTTTTTGAGACATTCGTTTTATCCAACTATCAGATTTCACACCCACGTTTTAACCTCTTTTGTTTCTTTTTTTCTATATATACGCATGTGTGATTAAACGGCAAGGTTTTTTTGAATATATAACAATTCCAGCCGATGAAAAGTGGTATCACCGACTATTTAATTACATCAGCTATTGTATAGCTCTGAAAAACCTTTTTCAGGCTTTCCTCGGCATCCTGCATTACTACACGAACAGGACATTTGGCCGATTTTTTACATCTCTTTGCGTCCGGTAAACACATTATCAAATGACACGGTCCCTGAATCGCCTCGATAACATCGCAAAATGTAAGGTCTTTTGGTTCCTTAATAAGAGCAAAACCGCCTCCGACTCCTCTATGGGACCTGACAATACCGCTTTTTGTTAAGTATTGAAAGATTTTGGCGAGGAACTTTTCAGGAACTTGTTGCGATTTGGCAATTTCTGAAAGCGGTACGCGGCGATCTTTATCTTGCTGGGCAAGGTAGATAATGCCTAATAATCCATAGGACTCTGCTTTTGTTATTTGCATAACTCACTCCGATTCTGTATCAAATTAACAGATCGAAAAAAGACAATTTCTGTTGTCTATCTCTATTGATAAAGTAATCAATATCATAATATAAATCAAGAGTTATTTTGTTATTATTTTCACAAACTTTATATTTTTTGTGTTGTAACACATAAGATTTGACCATAGCGGTAAAATAACTATATTATATTATTATTATAATGGCTAAGGTATTTGTAGTGAGATATTTATCAAGCAAAACCACCCTGACCGCATATTCTTCCGATGCCTCAATTTATGTCCAAATTCCGATGCTTGTGATTCAGGTTCGAACTGAATCTGAAGCAATTGAGGCTGTTCTCGACGCCAAAAATCGTCTTAGTTCAGTTACGCCACGCGGTGGCGGAACCGGTTTGGCCGGAGGAGCCGTTGGTGCCGGATTTGTCCTTGATATGGGTCAATACCGAAATATCATTAAAATTGATCCCGAGAATCAGACAGTTCAGACGCAGGTCGGAATAATATATGATGAATTAAACCTGGCTCTAATAGAATTTGGGCTGTTCTTTCCGCCCGATCCGTCTTCTGGCGACTCCTGTCAAATCGGCGGGATGATAGCCAATAACTCATCAGGACCCAGATCGGTCAAATATGGGTTAACATCGCATTTTGTCGAGGAGTTGGGAATAATATCAGCCAAAGGTGAGAAAATCAATCTGAAGAAATTGAAAGTCGGTTCGGATGAAATAAACAGCTTTTTTAAGAAGTTTCCTGAGTATGGAAAAATCTTTGAATTGATCAAAAAAAATTCTGAATTGATAAAAAACCGCTGGCCAAAACTCAAAAAAAACTCATCCGGGTATAATCTTAATCAGGTCGCCAAAGAACTTGATGACGGTATTTTTAATCTTCCGGCGTTGATTGTCGGCTCGGAAGGGACACTCGCGCTGCATACTGATGTTAAGCTTAAACTGTTGCCGATTCCTAAAGAGAGGCTAACTATAAGGGCTTATTTCAAAAGCCTGGCATCGGCCGGTGCGGCGGTCGAAAACATCTTGAAACTCAGTCCGTCAGGATTGGAAATAGTTGATGGTTCAACCTTGAATTTAATCGGACGGGAAAAATATGATATCCCGGAAGATACCGCGGCACTGCTTCTCATCGAGTTTGATGAAGATATCAATAAAAGAAAAGATGATTTCGAATCGACCGCGAAAAGTTTTGATCTGGCTGCTCCGGTCGATTACGCAACCGATCCAAAAAAAGCGGCACCGCTCTGGAGGGCGAGAAAAGCAATTGTTCCAACGCTATATCGGCATCATCCGACTAAACGTCCGATTGCAATGGTCGAAGATATTATTATTCCGCCTGATAAAATTCCGGGCTTTATCCAGTTCATTGCGACCTTATTTGAATCTTATGGTCTGACCTATGGTCTATTCGGACATATCGGCGATGGTAATCTTCACATCCGGCCACTTTTGGATATTAGCGAACCGAGCGAATTAAAATTGGCCCGGGAGATTTATGAAAAAGTATATGAAGAAGTAATTTCTATTGGAGGCTCAACGACCGGTGAGCATGGTGATGGCCGAATTCGATCCGGGCTTCTTCAAAAACTATATGGCGAAGAGATTTATAACATTTTCAGGCAGATAAAAGATATTCTTGACCCTGATAATATCTTTTCACCATATTCCAGTCTGGATGTTTTAGATTTCACCGAAAATATTGATTATGAAAAATTAAAATCATACTGCGCCGCCTGCGGCAAGTGCAACGGTTATTGTCCCGCTTATGATATATTTCGGCGCGAGGATTTCTCGCCCCGTGGCTGGCTTCGGATACTGAACCAAGCCGATAGTTCCCCAAAAGAAATCGATAAATATTTATCATTTTGCCTGAATTGTAAAAATTGTGCCACCGTTTGTCCCGCCGGCGTTGACATCGCCGATGAGATAATGAAATATCGCTCCGTGCATCCATCAATAGTATCCAAAGCTGCCGCCAAATTTTCTGACAATGAATCTCTTTTGGGGTTTTCACTTAAACTCGGCAGAGTTTTTGAACCGATTGTCGGCAAATTCAGAGATATGCCGAAACCGGCTTCCAAAAGTTTACGCCGGAGATTTAACGAAAGAATTGCCAAAACCGGTGAGGTCGCTTTCTTTCATGGTTGCGCTGATAATCTGTTTCAATCCAATGTCGGTGAGGCGGTTTTCAAAGTATTCGATTTTTTAGGTATAAATGTATCAATCCCTGAACAAAAATGCTGCGGTCTTCCGTATGAGGTGTATGGTTTAAAAGATAATTTGATAGAAAAGGCAAAATACAATATTACTAGTTTAAACAATTTTAATACGGTGATTACCGGCTGCGCCTCATGCCTTCATCGGCTTATGGAGTATGAAAATTTGTTTGAGAAAAATTCCGAATATGCCTCCAAAGCGAGAGAGCTTACAACAAAATGTTTTGACATCAGTCAGTATCTAAATAACATTGATATAGATTATTCAGCTTTTTCATCTGATAATGAATCGAAAGTTACTTATCATAATCCGTGCCATCTCAGAGCAGCCGGATTACATAATGAGCCGAATAAGCTGTTGTCAAAAATAAATGGAATCAAAATTATTGATCCTCTCTACGAAAACCGCTGCTGCGGGCAGGCGGGGTCGTTCGGATATATGCACCCTAAGGAATCGAAACAGATATTTGAGAA
>DAOUVS010000244.1 GCA_030667525.1 Candidatus Zixiibacteriota bacterium
GGCGGGAACATACTATCTGTTGGAAATTAAAACACTCCCAGGTTGTCAAAAAGATATATTGTGCACCGGGCAATGCTGGTATTGGCCTGATTGCTCAAACCGCTAATATCAAAGTCGATGACATCAACGGCCTGATAAATTTTGTCAAAAAAAACCATATCGACCTGACCATTGTTGGCCCGGAACTTCCGCTAACTCTTGGCATTGTTGATGAATTCCGCAAAAGGAAACTTAGGATATTTGGACCAACCAAAGCCGCAGCCGAACTGGAAGGCTCAAAGGTGTTCGCCAAAGAGTTTATGAGAAAATACCATATTCCGACTGCACCTTTTCAAGTATTTTCTCAATTCCCCGACGCTCTCTCATTTGTCAAATCAGCCGCCATGCCGATTGTTATCAAGGCCGATGGATTAGCTGCCGGCAAGGGTGTTATTGTCGCCAATACATTTGACGAAGCGGCCGATGCTATCGAGCGGATGCTTTTGAAAAAGGAGTTTGGAAAAGCCGGCAAAAAAATCATTGTCGAAACCTGCTTGCAAGGTCAGGAAATATCGATAATGGCATTTTCGGATGGAAAAAACATCAAAGTCATGTTACCCTCACAAGACCATAAGCAGATCGGCGAGGGCGATACCGGCCCAAATACGGGCGGAATGGGCGCTTACTGTCCGGTAAAATTTATCGACGATTCTACCATGGAGTTCGTTAGCGAGCATATACTGGAACCAACAATTGCCGGGTTAGAACGAGAAGGCCGTCTATATCGTGGCGTTTTATATGCCGGTCTGATGCTGACCGAATCGGGTCCCAAGGTTCTTGAGTTTAATTGCCGATTCGGCGATCCTGAAACTCAGGCCGTTCTGGCTCTTTTGAAAAGTGATATTGGACGCATCTTTTCAGCCACCGCCGATGGAAATCTATCAGGAACAAAAATCGAATGGCTTCCTGGTTCGGCGGCATGTGTTGTCCTCTCTTCGAAAGGTTATCCCGGCAAAGCTGAAACCGGCCAGCGAATTTCCGGACTTCGTAATTACACTGATAAAAAGTGTCAACTGTTCCACTCCGGCACTCGTAAGGAAGGTAAAAACTGGGTAGCCTCAGGAGGTCGCGTTTTAGGCGTCACTGGAATCAATCACGACTTAAAATCTGCATTGGGTTCCGCCTATGATGTAATTAACAGTATAAAATTTGATGGAATGTATTATCGAAACGATATTGGTTTTAAGGCCAATTTACAAATTAAGACGGTAGGAATTTAATATGCCAAAAGTACTTATCTTAATCGGATCAAAGTCCGATTCCAAATATGCCGATGAATGTGTGTCTATCCTAAACGATCTGGGAATTGACAATACTCTTGAAGTATCATCGGCTCATCGGCAGCCCGATAGAACCGACGAATTATCAAAATCGGCAGCAGAAAAAGGATATGAAGTTGTCATTTGCATGGCTGGCATGGCGGCGGCACTACCCGGCGTTGTGGCCGCCCGAACTAAATTACCGGTGATAGGTGTGCCTCTTCCCGCTACTCTTGAGGGTATCGATGCGCTTCTCGCTATCGCTCAAATGCCTTCTGGAGTTCCGGTTGCAACGATGGGAATCGGCAAAGCCGGCGCCAAAAACGCTGCTTTTCTATCGGCCAGAATTCTTGCCATTAAATATGATGAAATCGCAAAAAAGCTTGACGAGGTGTAATTCTTTAATATTATTGAACACCATTGGGAATTAAATTGTAGAAGATATAAATGAATTTATAAGAGGGAGAACTGAAAATGAACACGAAATTTTGGTCAATGAAAAATGCCACAATTATTGCCATCCTGACTTTACTCATTATTCCTATTACGATTCTGGCTCAGGAAGATGATCAGGAAGCCAAAAAAATCTTTAATAAAGCATTGGAAGCCCAACAGGCGGGAGATGACTCCCTTGCCGTTATGCTTTATGGTGGCACAATAGCAGAAGATCCAAATTTTACCGACGCCTATATTAATCTTGGCTCGATATATTTCGGAAGAAACGATTTTGCCTCGGCTGCAACGAATTTTAAAAAGGCGACTGAGACCGACGCATCCAGTGCCGATGCCTGGGCCAATCTGGGACGAGTTTACTATAAACAGAAAAAATATGATGATGCCATTAACTGCTACAACACGGCGATTTCAAACAATGCCGAATATTTTGAGATATATAAAGACCTTGGTCTGGTTCAGTTTGTCAAAAAAAACTGGGCATCGCTGGTTGAAAGTATGACCAAATTCACCGAACATTTTACCGATGATTACCTCCCATATTATCTGATGGGCAAAGGTTATCAGAAACTAAAAAAGTTTGACGAATCAATTGCCAATTACAAGAAAGCTATCGCACTAAAAGCTAATGACTATAATTGCCACAACAGCCTGGGGCAGATTTATCAGGAACAGGAAAAGTTTAATGATGCTTATCAATCGTTCAAAAAGGCGAGCCAAATAAAATCTGGCAAGTATCTTGCTTTCTTTAATATGGCCTGGTCATATCAGAAGATGAATGAGGATGCCGAGGGTAACTTATCCAAAGTTGACACAATTATTGAGCACTGGAATAAATTTCTCAAATCAGCCAAAAATAACCCCAAAGCAAAAAGTTATGTCGAAAGCGTTGAAGCAACTATTACTGAGTTAAAGGAATACAAAGAATTTTAAAGATTAGAATTTTGTTTTTAATATAATTAATTGGGCAGCTTAAATATCTGCCCAATTTTTTTAACCTGTTTTTTATTAATATGGTTTTGAAATTTGTTTAAGAATCTTCAAACTCCTATCGCCAGCACCAGACTCAGTTTGGTAATAAACATCCTGCTTCTCATCCTGAAACTGTTTGGTGGTATTGTCGGCCAATCTCAGGCATTGGTCGCCGATGCCCTCAATTCCCTTCTTGATATCGTTGCCAATATTGTCGTCTGGCTTGGAATCAATATCGCCAAAAAACCGCCTGATGAAAGCCACCCCTATGGTCATGGCAATGCCGACACTCTGTCGGCCGTTTTTGTTGCGATGGTCCTGATCATCACCGGCGCGTATATTGGCCACGCATCCTTCGATTCTATCATGAACCACAATTTCACTACACCGACCTATCTTGCGACTATTGCTGCCGTTATAACAATTATTGTCAAATCAATTTTGTACAAATATACAATAAAAATCGGAAAAAAATATCGGTCGCAGGCGGTTATCGCCAACGCTGCCGACCATCGCTCTGACGTTATTGTCTCAATCGGGACGCTGGTTGGAATTGTTGTGGCGCAGACCAAATACCCGATTCTTGATCCTATCGCCGGCTTGTGGGTCGCCTTTTTTATTCTTAAGCAAGCTGTTAAAATCATTCGCGATAATGTTCATACGCTAATGGTTGGCGCACCTGAAATAGAGCGACAAAATGATATCAGAGAATTCATTACCAACCTTGAAGGTGTTATCAGGGTCAAATGGATCAAAGGACGGATGGTCGGTCCTGATTACCACATGGATACCGCTGTCAATGTCAAAGGTGATATGACAGTTCGCGAGGGGCATGATATCGCCAGCAAGATTAAAAATTTGGTAATTAAAGAATTCCCCGAAGTCGCCGGTATCCTCGTCCACATCGAACCCGATTCTGAATAACCTTTCAGTAACCGGTAGGATAGACATTCCTGTCTGTCCAAATATAACGCCAGGCAATAATATATGTGTGCGGCAGGCGCCCTCGCCAGCCCATTAATGTCATTGCGCCCTCCCATTAACGTCATTGCGCCCTCCCATTAACGTCATTGCCCTCTCCCATTAATGTCATTCCCATCCCCCATTTAACGTCATTCCCGCGAAAGTCCAGGATACGCCTTGCGTACGGGAATCCATGCGAATTTTATACTTTTGCAAAAAAATCCTTATATCTTGTTCGCCCCCATACAATTACATCAAAAATGGCTTCGTTTCGCATATAAAAAGTTTTTTGGCTAATCGGTTGAACCTCGTCGATAATTTCCTGTATTTTCATAATCGGTCATATACAGATAGTTGCGGATATGAATCAACACCGGTTTGGTGGGGTAAGTGTATAGCCGTAGTTAAATATCAGGTGAATCTTGAATATACCCACCCAATGGGTGGGATACAAATTAATGATATAAGCGGTATTGACCATTCTTTATAAAAGCTGTATGTTTAATCGTAATTGAAAGATAAACAATATAAGGTATTTAAAAATATTATGTCTAAAGTACAAAGAGAATTGTTTCATTACCCTCCTGTAGAAATAAAAATTAAGGATATCTCAGCTCCAAAATCATATAAGGGATTGGCTTCATTTCATAAATATTGGGGTAAGAAGCCCATCGAATGTTTGGCATTCTTAATTGAAAGTCTTACTGATGCAAACGATTTAATTGTTGATCCTTTTCTTGGATCAGGTCTTGTTGCCAGAGA
>DAOUVS010000056.1 GCA_030667525.1 Candidatus Zixiibacteriota bacterium
GTCGCCGGCAATCAGAAAAATCTGAGCATTATCATTTACAAGTGAATTGAGATAATTTCGCGGTTTATCAAGCAGCGGAAACCCGGTGTGTAAATTCAATGATAAATTAAATAATTTCCCGCCATCATATATTTTAGGTTTCGGCAGGTTATTATTTGGCAGTCTATTTGTTTTTTCCACAGTATAGGAACTATCCATCATAAATATATCCGCCTGTTTCAAAATGACACATCTTTATAATGTATCGGCGGAGAGAGGAAAAAGCTTAGCAGAGATAGCGATAGTTTATGTCAGAAAAGAGAAATTATAGATAATTGACAAACCAACCATTTCGCCCTGAAACAGACAATGTCTGAAACAGGCAGAAGTTGGAGTAAGATTAAATTTGTAACCCGGCAAAAGACTCTTCAAATATAATTCGGCTCTATTCCCAAGCCGGGCAATTGGGCGCCGGTCCACCCTTATATTTGTAATTTATTATATAAACGATATCAAGAATATTAACACTGCCGTCATGATTGACATCACACAGCTCCAGTTGCAGCGGCGGGGGGCCTGCTTTGTATTTGTAATTGATAATATAGACAACATCCAAAATATTTATACCACCATCGAGATTGGCATCACCGCAGGCCGAAGCGGCAAAATGAAAACAGTATGGCCCTCCAAAATCAACTGGAAATGGAAATGGAACATTCCATGTATATATAGGATCTGGGTGGTTCGACTGGTCTATGCAAATTTCAACAACATCAGTTTGCGGGTCGAATCCTAAAACCGGAACGGAAAAGTGAAAACGAAAACGGGTCATTAGCGGTTCAGTATCCGGCATACCGGTAAGCGATGCGGTCGCGTGGTTCATGGTATCCGGAAGGCTGCCATCCCAGCTAAAGCCGACGACATCGTTTAACAGACTCCAATAAGTGCCATCTTCCCAGCCGTTCATTCTGGTCAGGGAGCCACCAAAATCAGTTCCACCGGCGTCAATCCAGATGATAGGAATAGCATCGCTTTCAACACCGTTAATTTTGGCATAAATGCGGAAAGTCATGCTGAACCAGCCGATCTCACCGGTTCCAGGCGTGCCGCCAATCTTGATGTCCAGATAAAAATCTGTATTGGCTTTGTAATATGTTAAACCATCATCAGGATGAACAAACGTTTTACCCGGTTCAATTTCTACTTCAAAAGTAACCGCATAAGCCGGAGCAAATGAACCAAAAAGAATTACGAAACCAAATAAAACCAAACATCTTTTCATACTATTCCCCTAGTATATTTATTCCCAAGCCGGGCAATTGAGACCAGGACCGAATTTGTATTTATAATTTATAATTCGAATAATATCAAGAATATTTACTGCACCATCATTGTTAACATCGCTGATTTCGAGCGGTCCCGGTCCGGGTGTGCCTTTGTATAGTGCATTGATAATATATATAATATCAAGAATATTTATCTGTGAGTCTTCATTGGGGTCACCGCAGAGAATCTCCGAGCGTGCCCAAAATGTTACCTCGGCTTCATCAAATTGATCAAGACAATCGGCGGCGCGAACAGTGAAAGTGTAATTGATCCCGTCATCGTTTTCGTGCGCTGTATAAGAAAGATATCCATCATCAAAACTATAAGGTCCCCATGGATTATGACTGATTGCGCATGACCAGATTTCATCATCATTGCCGGGATCATCCAATACAATTGTAATTTCTTCGGTTTCTGATATTCGCACCAGAATATCAGATACATAGTCTTCTAAAATCTCCGGCGCCCCGCCTTCGGTGACCGTAAGTTCAACAGTGTAACCAGGTGTGAATGGGCACAAATATCCCAATACTGCATCTTCAAGATGAAATGTTACTGTATGGGTGAGTCCATCATCAATCCATTCACAGGGTGGGTCAAAAGTCCAACCAAAGTAGGATCCGCCTCCATATATTATAGTTCCGATCGGGTTGCTATTTTCATCGTAAGTGCAAATTCCTGTCACTGGATCACCGTGACCAGTTCCATAGTAATTTATCGACCAAGTGGCATCAAATGGAATATTATGTCCTGTTGTTAAATGTATAGGACCACCTTCAACGTATGGCGGTAGCCAAATTGCGCCCACAAACTGAAAACAGTATGGCCCATTAAAACCGGAATAAACAGGTTCAAAGACCCAGCCGGGGTCATATTCTTCGATACATATCTCACAAATATCAGTCAGAAGATTAGAACCGGCAACCGGAACCTGAAAATAGAAACGAAGTCTGGTTTGCATCGGATCGCCGTCGGGCCATCCTGTCATCATAGTTGCGGTAGTATGGCTCATTGAATCTGGCAAATAGCCATCCCAGCTTGAAGTTGAGATTTCATTAGTCATCTCCCAATACGGACCTGATTCCTCCCATCCATTCATTCTCTCAATTGATTCAGTTGCGCCCCATATAAGGTTTGAGCCGGTCGGAGAATAAAAACGAAAAGGCATCAAAAAACCGGTAAAATTTTGGCCACTGTTATTTGCCATTTTGATGTCCAGATACACATTAGTGTTGCCCATGTAGTAAGTATTCAAATCAGTAGGATGAATAAAGGTTTTAGTTGGATCAACTGTAACCTCAAAATCGATAGGATAAGGACTCTGTGCATGGACAAGGCCAAATGAACCAAAAAGAATCACCAGCCCCAGCAATAGTGATAATCTTTTCATACCATCCTCCCAGTATGGATTGTAACGAAAGAAGACTTAATTCTATTCTTCTGATCTTTTAACTTATTGTCCGCCGGCCTGATGTAACTTACCGGACACTAAGATAATTTAGGCTTTGAGGCTATTTTTGTCAAGTACTAAATTTCTATGTGAAATATTAAAGAAAGGGCAGAAATCGCTTCCGGTTTTTTATTTTACGGGAGGCGAAGGGCCTGCTTTGTATTTGTAATTGATAATATAGACAACATCCAAAATATTTATGCCGCCATCGAGATTGGCATCACCATAAGCCGAAGTGGCAAAATGAAAACAATATGGTCCGCCAAAATTCTGCGGGAGTTAAAAAAGCCAGTCATATCTGCTTTCGGATGCTTCGTTAACCGAATCGATACAGACTGAACCGGTGTCGCCATCATTGAGTGAGACATTGAGGTGAAACTCTAGATAGGTTGTCAATTGATCCATCTCCGGAGGCCAGCCGGTACCGGATGACCCCATACAGCTAACCACAGTATGATTCATCGTATCGGGAAGATTACCGTCCCAACTCCAGCTGTAAATCGCATTCATTGTGATCCAAATACCGCCGCCCATCTCAAAACCGTTGACGCGGACAATCGATGGCTCGATCGTACCTCCTGCCTCCACCCAGGTTACTGAGGATAAATCACCGGTGCCGTAAACTCTCAGAGGCATACTGTAGGCACACCATTCGATACCATCGTTGTTGGCCATCTGAAGCTGAATAGTAATATCTTTATTAGTTTCATAGAAATATTGAGCATAACCGGGATGGAAAAACTCAAATTCCGGGTCAATTATAAGATTAAATTCGATTGCCGAAGCCGATGATACAGTTAGAAAAAGACATATAATGAATACAAATGTTTGGCAAGATTTCATTACACATACCTTAATACATTTTGTGTTATTGCACAAAACCAATTATTTTGCAATAAATAGTCATTTACTATTAATAGGCGTTTTTGAGATTCGCTTAATTGTATTTCAATACAATGAAACATCCAAAAATAAAGAAGATAAGCAATGTTTGGCGTAATCAGCAGTAAAACAGGTTGACTAATAACTTATACTATTTACCACTCTGGACATTCCGGAGCGGGTCCATCTTTATATACAAAATTAATCAAAAGAACAGCGTCAAGAATATTGATAGTAAGATCACTATTGACATCGCCGCATTCTATTGGTTCAATTGCGGGACCGTCTTTGTATATATTATTAATAATATAAATTATATCCAATATATTTATATCGCCCCTGTCGTCATGAGAAACATCACCGCAGGCCAATGGTACAATTGTAAAACTCACTGTTGCACTATGATAGTTATTTACACCATTGATATTTTTGGAAAGAACATGCCAGTAATAAGGAATGTTCATTTGCAATGACTCGGTCAAAGTAAGTGATGTTTCGGTCAGGTCGTAGTATCTTAAAACGTCAGAACTGAAAGTATAGCTTGTGCTTATTTCCAGATCATAAAAAACCGGACAAGGGGGATCTCCCATTTGATACCATTCAAGTGTTGGCAGAGAAAAAACATTTGTGCCATCCAATGGTAGCCATGGACATGGCACAGGCGGATAATCATTATCATAGTAAAAGACATTTGTTTCTGAATATTCAGTTAATTCACCGGTGGAAATTTTGGCGGCTTTAACTCTCCAATATTTATTACCGCTGATAAGGCCGGTCGTTGAAAATTCTAATATTGGCTCACTGACAGTTTCGCTAACAACGATATTTTCAAATTGGGAATCATCCGCTACTTGAATGAAATATTGATCGTCATCGTGTTTCCATGTTGGGGACCACTCAAGTATTGCTGTTCCGCAGACTATATCGTTATCTGCCGGGACGATTAATGTTGGTGTCAATAAAGGAATATCCCAGCTGGCACCAAAAACATCCTGATTACCATTTCTGGTATCGGTCCAGGCGGCACTGACCCGGTCGTTTCTAATGGACAATCCAATAGTATAGCCAATACTAAGATATTGGTTTTCGAGATCAATCATCAAATCAGGATCAATCGAAACTTCTGATATTCGATGAGTTTGCGTAAAGGAACTACCGCCATCAAATGAATATGCGGCGAAAACGTCAAATTTTGTGTGATTAACCGGATCTGTTTTTTGATCATAGAAAGCAATAGCTATAACACCATCTTCTGAGCAATCCATTTTGGGGTGAAATTGATCAAAGGTAGCATCGGGACCAACAAAATCATCATTTACATATAATGGAGTGGACCAGGTTGTTCCGCCATCTGTTGATTTCATAAATTCAATGTTATAATCTGAACCATAAGTATAAAAATCGTATAGACCTGTATATGTTAAATAAATATTACCGTCGTATGGTCCACCGCTGATATCTGCCGACAAAACAGGTGCTCCAAAAACATAAATGTCGCCGTCAACTGCGGCCATCATCAAATCGTTTTCCATTACATACTGAATCGGTGACCAGGTTTCGCCGCCATCAGATGATTTAACCATTTTAAAGCAGTATTGAGATACTACACAACCATTACTGCTTGGTGTTGTATAGAAATATTTCCAAAATACATAAATTGAACCATCACTGCCAACCATAATAGCAGGATAAGCCCCTGCGGACAAATAGTCATCATGTATATTGGAACACTCTCTGGTGTCTAAAGGCAGTCCAACTACCATCGGTTCTTCAAATGATAACCCGCCATCGGTTGATTTGGAAAACATAATGCTGGCCGGCCCATAAAATCCGGGACCGTCAAACTCAGAAGCCCTTGTCCAGGCAATGTATATATTTCCCGAATTTGGACCACCGGTATTATCTATAACAGTGGCTTGATCTCTTTCAGAGTAATGGCCGATTGTATCTTCAACAGTGTAGAATTCGGGCCATGTTACTCCGCCATCGAAGGATTTTAATATAGTAATATGTGAGGAATCGCTTGGATTGTCGGCCTGGCAATCTATCATAGTGATATATAGATTCCCGCTATTATCATAGGTAATCGAAGGATCTGAAAGTCTGTCGAATATATGTTGTGAGGGACTAATAAACGATTCGCTCCATGTTTCGCCGTCGTCGGTGGATCGACCGATAGCTACATCATGACTGGTGCGATAATCTCTCCAAACAGAGATAATAGTTTGGGCCTCGGTTGGATGCATGAAAATATGTTCGCCATATTGAAGCCAATAATTTGGAGAGGATATTTGATAGTTGGTTGGTAATTCAACGGCATTGATGGAACAAAAAATCAGGAGAAACAATAAAATCAGAATTGAAAGTGGGTTCCATTTCATTTTAGTACTCCTTTAAATGAAGTATTTAACTATACAATACAGAATATGCTATCAATGTCAAGTGGAATATTGATTTATATGAATCTTATTCGGCTATCGTAAATACCACAATAGGTAAAATATTATTATACAAACGTGAAAATAGTATCCATAATTTAATAATATAAATACAGATATTATTGTCGATGTATTACATTGTTATCGGCTCGGGGCCGCCTTTGTAAATATTGTTTATCAAATAGATAATATCGAGGATATTGATCACCGCATCACCGTTGACATTGGCAACATGTGGAGGAATCGCTTCTGGTCCATGTTTGTAAATATAATTAATAATCTGGATAACATCGAGAATGTTGATCGCGTCGTCATTATTGGTATCACCATAAATTTCGGGAAAATAGACCGACCCGGATTTTGACGCCGGATTATATTCCAAACCGCTATTATTATTTTTAAATAAGGGATAGATTGAGCCAATATTATTCGTTGAAATGGTAGCCGATTGATCCCCTGACCCTGATAATACGGTGAAATAAGTTTTCAGCAGAAGACCGCTTCCCGGTTCAAGAAATGAGCCATTACCCATAAATTCAAATTTCAAGAAACCGGAACCGATTGAGCCGCCACTAAGTAATAGTTCTTCGGTGCGACACCCCGCTGTTGAGCAAGAATCATATTTTAAACCGATCCCTCCGGAATAAGATACCGGCATAACAATTTTATTGAGTGGAATTGTATTGTTACCAAAAATCGGAATTTCAACCAGATCTCCGATTTCGCCAAAACCGGTGCCTGCCGAAATTGTATCGGCCACAACAATAATATATTCCGGTCTGGTCGCCGAATAGGTTTCTCCATCAGATTCAATATCAACCTTAAGATTATAAGTGCCGGGTGAATTGTATGTATGCTGAGCGGTAGCATAATCTCCGGAAATAATATTGCCATCACCAAAATCCCAACTCCAGTTATCAACTTCATATTCGGTTTCGGTGGATAGATTAACTTCAAAAGGCACCGCTCCAAAAGTGGCATCAGAAGTCGGCCAGACCCAGCAAGGTTCAATATTAAAAATATAAAATTCACTCAGATAATTACAACCATCCCAGGAACAATAGGTATCGTCGATGGCAAACCATGAATTCATCGAGCCACCCCAGCCATAATTCATATGATAATATTTTATCCCGCCGATCTCACGATAACCGTCGCAGACGATCGAATGGCGGCTTATTCCATACTGCATCGGCCGCCCGGCGTCGATTTCGTCTTTAATCAAATAATACCATTCATCGCCACTGGCATAAGATGAACGGCTTCGCATACTTATAGTCGGTTTGTATTTAAAATATTGCGGGAAAATTGAAAGCGCTATTTCGATATATGTCCCGGACCCACAGACACCGTATTGCATTCTAAAACCGACCCCGGTTTCATAATTAAGTTCGGCCAGATTTTCCGGGGTAGTGTTATAAATATATGGATCAGAATAATCGACTGACAATCCCATTCCGGTTGTTGAAGTATCGCATGAATTATCACCACCCCATAAATAGCTGCTACCGCCGGTACCTTCCTTCGGCCATTGCCAATAATAAAATATCTGTGCAGCAGCAGTCGCGACGCATCCGACAACACAACGTTGACTATTATAACCAGTTGGGCAATACATATTATAAGGGTAACCCTGATGCCAGGAGGTAGTAAGCAGCGGACCAACAGATTCTGATCGTTCGACAAATGATCCACTTTTTAGTTCTGAAACAAATGCCTCTTGATCGAGAGAATACCTATCCCATAAATCTCTATGTTTTTGTCCCGGCAAAAACTCGCCTCGATTTGTTGGCAAAACCGCGTCAATATCTCCGTAGGCCTCAATAAAATTATTCATTCGACTCGAGATAACTTCTTCTATAAGCGCCCGCATCCCCTGATCCTGCTCGGCGCCAAGCGAATATTTATCGGAGTAAGTCATAATCGGCGGCATTTCTTTTAGGGTCGGTACTACCACAAAACCGTCGGGAGATAAGTTATAAATACGGCCAATTAATAAGCCATTTTCCTCGATATTATCTATGCTCGTAATTTTTGGATTATCAACAGTTCGCCAGCTTTGGTCAAGATCAACGTTTAGCAGCAGCCAGTTTTGACAGACATTGTCCATCTCAGCAATTGTGGCTCGTTTCGCCAACGCCACAGAGAAAAAGAAAATTAAATTTGATAACAAAAGAATTGGTATTAAACGAGATTGTCTTTTTAAGATTGTAGTTAGAATATTTGACATTTTTCCTCCAAGCAGGTTGGTAGCATTGGCAAAGTTTATTTACCCAACAATATATATCATAATTAATATTATGCAAATAGTTTAAGTTTGCGTACCAGATTTGAAATTTCTATATTAAGTGGCTATTTGTTTAGTTTTATAAACATATCAATTAGAATGTGATATATCTATGGCTAATAAAGAATCACAAGATAACGACAGAACCGAATCGTTTGTGTCTTTGACCAAAGGAACCAAAGTCGGACATTATACGATAATCCAAAAAATCGGTGCCGGGGGAATGGGTGAGGTTTATCTAGCCGAAGATACCGAACTAAAACGTCAGGTGGCGCTGAAATTTTTACCGGCGAATATGTGTACCGATGAAGATTGCCGTAATCGATTCAAGCGCGAAGCGCAGGCGGCGGCAAAATTGAATCATCCCAATATTGTTCATATCTATGAAGTCTCCGAATTTAAGGGTCGTCCTTTTTTCGCTATGGAACATGTTGAGGGCGAATCATTACATAATAAAATCAAAGATAAAAAAATTACGATAAATGAAGCTATCGATTTAACGAAACAGATTTGCGATGGACTTCAAGAAGCGCATGAGGCAGGTATTGTTCATCGGGATATCAAACCAGCTAATATAATCATTGATAATAAAAACAGACCTCGTCTGTTGGATTTTGGATTGGCCACGATATTAGATGCCGAGAAATTAACCAAAACCGGCTCGACTCTTGGGACTGTCGGATATATGTCCCCGGAGCAGGTGAATGGTCAAACAGTCGATGCCCGTTCTGATCTGTTTTCAGTCGGTATAATTCTATATGAGATGATAACGGGTCAACGACCGTTTCATGCCGAGTATGAAGCGGCAACACTGAATGCCATCCTGCATGAAACGCCCGAACCTGTATCACGCTTCAAATCAGGTGTCTCAGGGGAACTTCAGCAAATAATTAGCAAGGCGTTGGAAAAAAATCCGGAAACCCGCTATCAACACGCCGATGGTATGCTGGCCGATTTGAAACGATTGCAGACGGATACTGTCCAGAGCAAAAAAAGCAGGCTTGGCTTGTGGGTGGCACTTGTGGCTGTAATAGTTATTGCCGGTGGATATTTCGGATATACTCAATTTTTTGCCAAAGAGGCAAAACCTGACGGACCCAAACGTCTGGTGGTCTTACCGTTTAACAATCTTGGCGATTCAACTCAGGCATACTTCGCTAATGGAATGACCGATGAAATCATAAACCGGTTGACCTCAATAGAAAACCTGCAAGTGGTTGCCCAAAGAAGTGCCGCAAAACTAAAGCAGGCTGGAGTAAATATACGTGATATTGGCAGGGAACTTGGGGTGGAATATGTTCTGGATGTATCGACGCATCTTCAGGAAAGCAGTACTGGTATTCGCCGGATTAAACTGGTTACACAGCTTATTAAAGTATCTGATGAATCGGTCCTATGGGGGAAAACCTACGATACAGTGATGGCTGAGATATTCACCGTTCAATCAAGTATGGCTGAGCAGGTGGCCGAACAGCTTGGGGTGGTGCTTTCTCCTGAGGACAAAACAGCCGTTTGGGCGAGATTTACTGATAGTGAAGCCGCCTGGGATTATTATTTGAAGGGCCAAAATTATTTTCGGATCGACTCGTATTCCAAAAAATACTTACTCCTTGCCTTGGAGATGTACAACAAAGCGCTTGAGATAGACTCTACCTTTGCACGTTCATATTCCATGAAAGCACAGATATATAATCGAATGTATTTTCATTATCTTGATCGCAGCGATTCATGTAAAACGATTGCAAAGGCCAATATTGACAAAGCCTTTGAAATGGAACAGTTTCATCCCTTTGCATCAAATGCCAGATGGGTATTAGGCGATTATTATTATCGTTTCGAAAGAGATTATGAAAAAGCCTTGCAGCAATTTGAAGTTGCCTTTGAAGGATATGGCGGACAAAACAATCCTTGGTATCATTACAGTGCCCATAACTGCCTCCGCCGTATGGGGCGCTGGGAGGAAGCTTACGACCATATGAAAATTATGGCCGATGCTGAACCAATGGATGCGGTTGCCCAATACGATTTTGCATCCACATGCGAGAGTATGAGAAAATATGAAGAAGCTGAGGAAATTTATAAAAAGGCAATCGAATTAAAACCGGATTATTTTCATTCTTATTACCGACTGGCATATATGTATCTACGATGGCAGGGTAATATAGAGAAGGCCAGAGAAGTGATTGACGACTCTTGGAACAGAATTGAAGACACAACTCGATGGGATTGGCTGTTGGTCTCCCTTAATGTGATGGAAGGTGATTTCGAGGCTTTGCTTTCAGAACCTGCATCTTTTAGTTCAAAGGCATGGTTTTATTGGGTGCAGGACAAAATTGATACGTCCAAAATTTACTGGGATTCAATGCTGATTGAAACCGATGAATATTTCGAAAATAATATTCCAACCTCAAATGAAATTGGATATTATGGTGTTATACAGGCCCGCCTCGGTAACAGGGAAAAGGCATTGGAAAACGTTCAAAAGGCAATGAACATGATGCCGATGTCCAAAGATGCATTCGATGGGATGAACAATATCATAGCACTTTTTGATTGTTACGTACATCTGAAAGATTTTGACAAGGCAATCGAACAAGCTGAGAAAATTCTTCAAACACCGGCATATTTCGATCTGGGGATGTTATTGTTGGATCAGGATATGCGCCATTTAATAAAAGTTCCTGATTTCTCCCGACTTGTTCAAGAATACGGAAATGAATATCATAAAGAGCTCTATGAGGAAAAGGTTGGCCCGCTGTAGGATATTTTTCTGAATAAAATAAAAAAACTTGACTGGCCATTTTGACTGGCGTATCTTCACCTGTGCCTGTAATAAAAGATGACATACATCGGGCCAAATGCCTGATAAATTCAAATCTTAATCTACCTGGGCCAACAAGTCTCTTTAAAAACGTAACTTTAACAATTGGACTTTCTTGTGGGGCGGATAAACATGAAAACTAAGATTCTTGCAATAATTCCGGCTCGTTTGTCGTCAAAACGTTTTCCCCGCAAAGTGTTATATGAGATAAACGGAAAATCGTTGCTGGAACATCTTTACCGCGAAATAAGCCGTTCAAAATTGATCAACAGAGTTGTTGTTGCTACCGATTCTGATGAAGTTATCAAAACTGTCACTCGGTTTGGTGGAGAGGCTGTTAAAACCTTGAAAAAGCACCGCACCGGTTCGGATCGGACTGCCGAAGTCGCCGCGAAGCTTGGCGGCGATATTATTATTAATATTCAGGCAGATAATCTTGGAGTCAAAGCGGCCGATTGCAACAAAGTTATTGCCGAAATGATAGACGACAAGAGTATAAAATATGCTACCTTTGCGAAAAGAATCGAAAGTGAAGATGAACTGTATGATCCTAATCGGGTAAAAGTGATATTCAACCGTGAAAAAGAGGCGCTTTGGTTTTCGAGATACCCGCTTCCGTTTCTTCAGGGTGAAAACGGTAATCGAGTTGATAAGTTTAATTATTATTATCATATTGGGATCTATTTTTATAGAAAAGAAGCTCTGAAAAATTTCGCAGCAAGCAAAAGAACTCCTTTGGAGAAAGCCGAATCGCTGGAACAATTGCGTATTTTGGAAAATGGCGGGAAGATAAAAATATTTAAATTAAAACGAAATATCTGGTCGATTGATTCGCCGGATGATCTGAAAAAAACTGGTAAATTTTTATTATAGATATTTATGGAGTGTGATGTGAGTGAGAAAAGAGTTAAATATATTTTTGTGACCGGAGGAGTTGTTTCGGCTCTCGGCAAAGGGATTGCATCGGCCTCAATTGGATTGCTTTTGAAAAAGCGCGGCCTCAATGTTAATATTATTAAGTGTGACCCGTATATCAATGTCGATCCGGGAACGATGAATCCGTTTCAGCATGGTGAGGTTTATGTTCTTGATGACGGTTCTGAAACCGATCTCGATCTTGGTCATTATGAACGATTTCTCGGACGCAATATGACCCGTGATAATAATGTTACCAACGGCCAGGTTTATCATACTGTTATCAATCGTGAACGTCGCGGCGATTATCTGGGAGCAACGGTGCAGGTTATCCCGCATATCACCGAAGAAATCAAACAAAATATCCGGCGACCGGCCAAAGCCGAGGATGAACCTGATGTCGTCATTGTTGAGATAGGCGGAACGGTCGGCGATATCGAGGGCCAGACATTTTTGGAATCGATCCGTCAGATGGCTCTGGAGCATGAACCTGAGGATACACTGTTTGTTCATCTGACGCTGGTTCCGTATATAGAAACGGCCGGAGAGATGAAAACCAAACCGACACAGCATTCGGTAAAAGCGTTACGTGAAATCGGTATTCAGCCAAGAATACTCCTGTGCCGCGCGACTAAACCACTTGATGAATCAATCCGTAAAAAAATCGGACTGTTTTGCAATGTCCCATCCAGTCATGTAATCACGGCGGTCGATTGCGAAACTATTTATGAAGTCCCGCTTCTGTTCCATGAGAAAAAGCTTGATGAGTATATTTGCAAGCATCTGCATCTTGAAACCCCCGAGCCGGATCTGGCTGATTGGGAAGAGATGGTGGAACGGATCAAACAACCGACCCACAAAGTCAAAATTGCGATCTGTGGAAAATATGTTAATCTGAAAGATGCCTATAAATCGATTATTGAATCGTTTATTCATGCCGGTGAAGAGAACGATGCCCGGGTGGAACTGATCTGGGTTGCCTCTGAGGATATTAAAAAGAATGGTGCCGAAAAACTTCTGGCTGGTATCGATGGTCTGCTTATTCCGGGTGGATTTGGTGAGCGCGGAGTTGAGGGTAAAATTGAATCGATCCGTTATGTTCGCGAAAACAAAATTCCGTTTCTCGGTATTTGTCTTGGGATGCAGTGTGCCGTGATTGAGTATGCCCGGTCTGTCTGCGGACTTGAGGATGCTCACAGTTATGAGTTTTATGCCGATTTGAAAAATCCGGTGATACATCTTATGGCCGATCAGGAGGGTGTTACTAATCTTGGCGGGACGATGCGGCTTGGTGCATATAAAGCAGACATAGTTAAAGATTCGAAATCTTATGAGGCGTATGGTGAAGAACATATTTCTGAGCGGCATCGTCATCGTTATGAATTTAATAATGCATATCGGGAACTGTTTGATAATACAACTTTTAAGTTAGTTGGGCTTTCGCCTGATGGCCGTCTTGTCGAAGCTATTGAAGTCACCGATCATCCCTGGTTTGTCGGGGTGCAGTATCATCCGGAACTGAAATCGCGACCAACTAAGGCGCATCCTTTGTTTCGTGATTATATTGCCGCGGCGGTTGAGTACAACCTCAAAAAATCAGCCCCACCGAAAGAAGACAACCATACAGTCGGAGTGAAATAGATTTCCATCTGCTGTCGGGTTGCCGTGCCCGACAGCAGACGGTCAGGTGCGGCGACCTAACCGCACAGTGAGATAATTTCCAATAATTCCTCGTAATCTAAACTCTTACAATTAATTACAGCGAAATGGGTTCCCTCCTTCGAAGGACAGGCGTTTTCCCGATTTTTATATATTTTCTGCATATCCTACCCTTCTCGTCATTGCGAGCGAAGCGTGGCAATCTCAACCCTGTTCTATCCTTGCCTCATGGTACTACAGACATTCTTGTCTGTAGCTGGACAGGCAGGAATGCCTATCCCACCCTCTTGCACAAC
>DAOUVS010000307.1 GCA_030667525.1 Candidatus Zixiibacteriota bacterium
AATGACTGTAACTCCGGCCATTAGAGCTTTGATTAGAGATGACAAGGTTCATCAGATATATAGCATGATTCAATCCGGTCAAAAGTATGGTATGAAAACCATGAATCAGTCACTGGCCGAAAATTATAATACAGGTAAAATCAGTATCAATGATGCGATGAGCTATAGTGGAAATATACAGGAGCTTAATGAAATGCTAACCAGCGCAAAATCACACACGTTTGCGTAGCATTTTTTGGAGAGGTAATAAATTATGCCAGTATTTGAATATAAGGGAAGAACTCTAGCAGGAACGACAGTTCAGGGTGAACTGACCGCTTCCAATCGGGAGGAGCTGGAGCGGCTTTTGAGGCAAAACAAGATAATGGTCACCAATGTCCATAAAAAGGCGGCCGAGATTAATATTAAGTTTGGAACCGGCGTTAAGAAAATTGATATCTCCCGCTTCACACGGCAGTTTGCCACCATGATTGGTGCCGGTTTACCAATGGTGCAGTGCCTGGAAATTCTTGCCTCCCAATCCGAAAGTCCAGAATTAAGAAAAATTATTAGCCAGATTAAAGAATCGGTGCAAAGTGGATCAACCTTATCGGATGCCATGGCCAAGCATCCCAAAGTATTCGATCAACTTTATACTAATATGGTTGAGGCCGGCGAGATGGGTGGAGCCCTCGATACTATTCTTGTTCGATTGGCTGTCTATCGGGAAAAAGCCGATGCTCTGGTTCGTAAAGTCAAGGGTGCGATGGTTTATCCGGCTGTGGTTATGATTGTTGCCACTGGTGTGACCATTGGTATGTTAACATTTATTGTTCCGGTCTTTTCCAATATGTTTGGAAGTCTGGGTGCCGAATTGCCAGGTCCGACCGTGTTTATTCTGGGAATAAGCAATTTTCTTCAGGAGCAATTTTTAACAATTCTGCTCGCTTTGGCGGTTTTAACTACCGTATTTATTCTTTGGGTCAGAACCGAATCGGGGCGGGCTCTCTTTGATGCTTTTTTGCTGAAGGTCCCGGTTATGGGGAATATGGTGCGTAAAGCGAGTGTTGCCCGATTTACCAGAACACTGGGAACACTGCTTTCCTCAGGTGTTTCAATTATTGATGCGATGAATGTTACGGCCAAAACGGCCGGAAACATGGTTGTCTCTGGTGCCATTAAGAAGGCAGTTATTGCTATTGCAGAGGGTGAAACGATCACCGGTCCTCTCAAGGATTCCGGAGTTTTTCCGCCAATGGTAACGCAGATGATATCGGTCGGTGAAAAAACCGGTGGACTTGATGATATGTTAAGCAAAATTGCCGATTTTTACGATGAAGAGGTGGATGCTGCCGTTAGCGCCATGACCTCTCTGATTGAACCTATTATTATTGTTTTGATGGGCGCGGTAATTGGCGGCATTTTGGTCGCCATGTATTTACCGATGTTTGATATTATCGGACAGATCTAAAAGGAATTTTTTTTGAGAGGGCGCCGGTATTGCGGCGCCCTTTTATTTTGCCATGAAGTATTTTTCAACTATAAAAAGAGCCGGTTGGATTCTTATTCCAAGATTAATCACGTTTATTCTTATTTCCGGGATTGTTATCTTTGGTTTAAATTATCCGGGGCATCTGAAATTTTTCTATTTTGCCTATGCCTTAATTACACTTTTCCTGCCGGTTATTTTTGTACTGCGCAAATGGATGAGCGTAAATCTCTTGATCAGGTTTTTCCCGGCGCTGCAATCAATTTGCGAAGTAATAGTTGTCAGCAGTATTGTCTATACCACCGGAAATATTAATTCAGCTTTTTCAGGGCTTTTTATTCTGACCATAATTTCAGCGGCACTTTGTAATAATCTGGCCGGAACACTTGGTTTTGCATCACTTGTATCTATTGCTTTTTCTATTGTTATCTGGTATGGAATGGCAATAATAGGTCAACCGGAATCTTCGATGAAAGCTCTTGAGAATATTTTCCATTCTCGCGACGCGGCATTTTATTCAATATTCCTCCATATTTTGACTTTTTATCTAATTGCTTTTATCTCCGGTTTTCTTGTTGAGCGGATCAAAATCAAGGATCGGCAGTTGGCTGATACTTCACTGGCGCTGCGGATGGCGAGATTGGAAACCGACGATATTCTGCGGCACCTAAACTCCGGATTATTGACCATAGACAGATATGGAAAAATAATATATTTCAATCGGGCCGGAGAAGAAATCCTTGGATATAAAGAAGATGACCTGAAAGGACGTTATTTCAAAGATGTTTTTCAGACCCGGATGCCGGGGCTGGCTGAAAATCTTCAGAAAGCGATTCAGTCGAAAGAGCATTCTTTGAGAAATGAAGTCGATATCGTTGATAATTCGGGGAAATCGATTCCGCTTGGGATTTCGACGTCATTATTGATTGGAGAGAATCAACATATTAGAGGAATTATCGCAATATTTCAGGACCTGACAGATACAAAAATAATGGAAGAAAAAATCAGAGAGGCTGATAAATTGAGCGCCGTGGGTGAACTTTCGGCGGCAATAGCACATGAGATAAGAAATCCTCTTGCCGCCATTTCCGGTTCTGTAGAGCTTCTCAAGGCAACCTCCGAATTTTCCGGTGAAAATGAACGTCTGATGGATCTTATTATCAGAGAATCGATGCGCCTCAATAATATA
>DAOUVS010000271.1 GCA_030667525.1 Candidatus Zixiibacteriota bacterium
CATTGATCACTCTCAGATTGCTCATTCAAGCGAGGTATCTTGGGCTCTTTGGGCCTGTCTTGCTCTGGGAATAACCATTTCAATGGATGCGTCTGCGGCTGTAAGCAATTGTGACGATTCTGTTGTGGCACTCCTTGCTCTCCACTGTGAGTCTATAGGTTTAGTAAGTGCTCCCTTAAATCATGGCCTTTGGATGAATTATATGATCCAGGATAGTCTTTATGATGATAATTGGCTTTTATCATATGAGGCAAATATTAAGGGCTGGCTTCCATCTCTGAGAGGAGGAGACCATGTATCTTCTGACCCTAATTTTGGTTTTATGAAATCAATGGGAGTATCATTTTATGATACTACCAAAGCTGTTCCTGCTGAGCCAGGTGATCCGCCTCCTATACCAATTACTCCTGCTATCCCAACTGGACTCGTAATTTCTCGTTCATAACTATTTAAGTTTGGAAATATTGGCTATTTGCGAAGAAATCTCTATCCTCAAGGTTCGCAAATTGTTCCACTTGGGGTATTATTTTATTGCCCTACAAGAACTTCCAGTGATTACCCAAACAATTTAGTTAGCTCAGATCGCCCCAACGGGCCTCTGACTAGGAGAAATCATGGAAGATCATCTAAAGAGACTTTATGCATTGGTCGATGAATTTAAGGGGGATCAAACTGGAAGACATACGTCGATGCGTTTGTCTTCGGCTGTAAAATCAGAAACTTGGCACCAAGAACACTCAACGTTTACGCCGAGCGATTTCGGCGAATATCCCGAACTACTGATTCTGGGTCTTGGTCTCTTCTGGCATTCATAACTGATTCCTCTCTGAATCACCAAATCTACCAAACTACATCTTAACTTCAAGTCCAATTTGTCCGGATTGGTCTGAAACGACACAGTGCTGTTTAATCGTTATGATGAGAACTATTCAGAGATAAGCTCCATCTCTGATAGAAAGCGAGAAGGCGATCTTCTCCAACCCCTATAATCCCGGATTTCCCATTTGAATCTGGGCTCTGGGATTGAGATTCGTTATCATATGGCGTATGGAAAGGATTTAACGGACTTTTTGTCATAGCAAGTGGGAGAACCCAATGGGTGAAGGATGTAAAGATGCTCTGAAACTCAATTTTGACCGTAGATTGAAGCTCGAATTTTATGGAACCAAAGTTACCAGTGATGGCGGTTTGCTGGCCTACCGAGAGCTTGATGAGGCTTTTGGGTTGACGAGGACAGCCGGGTTTGAGATCAGTGACAGTCGAACCGGGGGTATTACCCGGCACAGCATTGCTGCCTTGCTAAGGTAGTCGCTATACAGCCGATTGGCTGGCTACGAAGATACCAACGATGCGGAGCGTCTGTGTGTTGATTCTGCGATGCGGCACGTTGCCGGGGATCAGTATACGATCTTCGCAACTTTTTAATGATGAGCAAGGATCAAGATATTATGATTTTTCACGAAAAAATTGCATCATAAATGATACTCTTTTAAATAGTTGCAAAGCGAGCTTTTATAGAGATGCCTCATACTGTGCCATACATTCTCTGATTATTTTTCGTAATTGGTCATCATCCCATGGTTTAAAAATAAATCTCTGGCAATTCAGAACATCTTTGGCAATCACGTCCGGAACCTTGTCAGTTTCAGCCGCTCCGCTTAACATGACCCGGATACATTTAGGCCATTCTCTTTTGACAAGACCTAAGAAATCCGCCCCCGATCTGCCAGGCATACTGAAGTCGCTGATTACAATCGTAATATTATTGGCCGATATCAGTTCAATCGCTTCCTTAGAATTCTCCGCCGTCAATATGCTGTAGTTTTCATCAGCCAGCGATCTTCTGAGTGTTTTCAATATCGATTTCTCGTCATCGACTATTAATACTGTATGTTTGGCGACATCAAAGGCTGGTCCCGGTTTTCCGTTGCTTATTATATTTTGTGCTGAATTATCTTCTTTGCCCGGAGCTTTTTTCTCCGCTTGATTTTGCGCAATATTTTTATAGTTTATAAATGTCATATTAAATTCCTCAATTAACTTACCAATATTTCCGAACAATCAATTACATAAATCTTTAATAGTTTCCTGTTGACAGTCAATTTCCTCAAGTGCCATTGTAAGACGCTCCCCAAGTTGATTCATACTCAATCCCAGTATCGCCCATGCTTCCGGAAAAAATTCTGAAACAAAGGAATTTCCACTATCACCTATGGCGAGAGCGTGGGACAAAATATCGGCGATATTAATGGCCGATGCATGGAGTTGATATTTTTTAGTATTCAGAGGCGAGTGGTGTTGGCCAATAGCCGTGACGACGCTTTCAGGGAAATTCCATTTTTCCGCGAGCAATTCACCAGTTTTCTGATGGTCAATTGCATAGTATTCCGCTTCCTCATTAATTCCGGTAGCGGCTCCACGTTTAATATAAAACCAACTGAATAAATCCGGATCAATTTTAAGAAATATCAAGCGGCCTATATCATGAAGAATACCGCATATGAAAACTTCATTCCGGGTATCCTTATCATCCTGGCTTATAAGATGTTTTGCAATTGCTCCGACACCAAAAGAATGATGCCAAAAATCTTTTATACTTGGTTCAACACTTTCAGAATCAAAGATATTAAGCATCGACGTGGTTAAAAGCAATTGATGAACCGCGTCAAAACCGAGTATAGTAATTGCTTCGCCGACTGATGATACCCGCCGCGATAATCCATAAAATGGTGAATTGACCAACTTGAGGACCCTGGCTGTGAAACCGGGATCAGCTTCGATTACATTAGAAATGGTTTTAATATCAATATTCTGATTTTCAATAAGAGTATGAAGTTTCTGGATCACTACAGGTAACGATGGTAGTGCAGAAAAGGCCTCAATTATATTATCCCGGCTAATGATTTCCTTAATCTTGTTCATCAGAAACCGCCTTTTTACTTAATCTTTTATGACCAATTCTTTTGACAACAATCGCAAACTTCTCTACTTCAGGATGGTGGTACATCATTGACAGACACTTATCGACATGTTGATCAAATTCGACTTTTTTTGCATCGATCCCACCCAAGTCATTTAAATTATTGTCTGACATGTTTATTCCTTCCTATTATTCAATTATCCAGGCACCATCTTGATTTACATTTTTGGATGTGATGCCGGGATGTTCATTTTCAAGTTTCCTTAGCAATTCGGTTTGAGAATCGATTGTCAACTTAAGCTGTTCATTTTCCTCTTTTAACCGCTTTTGGTAAAGGGCCTGGCGTACGGCCAATAGCAGCTCAAAATCATCCCATGGCTTATTAAAAAATTTATATATTCTCCCACTGTTTATGGCATTTTGCGCGACGCCGATATCTGTAATACCTGTTATCATTATTCTTATTATGTCTGGGAAATGCTCTTGCGCCCATTTTAGCAGTTCGTTGCCGCTAACGCCTGGCATATTTTCATCGGTGATTAATAGGTCGATCTGTTCATTCTTCAGAATTACAAAGGCGTCATTAGCCGATTCGGCTGTATGTATATTATATCCATCAGGTTTGAATACTCTGCTTAGTGCTTTTAAAATACATCTTGAATCATCAACTAATAATATACTAAACTGCGACATCCTTGATCTCCTCAGTTTTGGTTTGCTTGTATACTTGAACACCGCCTCTTATCTGATCAACGACATTCATTTTGGTTATTCGTTTAATCATACCATCCGAAAGTTTGGCACCTTTGGGAAGAAGGAACATACCGCTTTTTGTATATATATCTGAGGCCACAACC
>DAOUVS010000129.1 GCA_030667525.1 Candidatus Zixiibacteriota bacterium
CAATGAATGGGTCAGCTTTGTGCCATCCGGAGGCAGTTGGCATTTTTCCGATATCGACAATGGTCTGCTTTTATGGGATGATATGTTTTCGGTTCCTGATGGCTGGCAGAAAAACAGTGTTAATGGAAATGAGTTGTTCTGGATAAAAATAATGGTGACAACAACCTTTACCACCGGTCCGGTTGGTACGCAAATATCAACGGTTCCGGATATTAAAGCGGTTGTACTTATGGAGCGATAAATGTCATACACAAATGTAGAGCTGGTCAGAAAATATATTACTTTTGGCGATCTCCCGGGTGGTTTGCAAAATAATTATCCGATCATCTTCGCCGGTCTTGAGGATATCTCACTTCCCGGTCACGGCATCATTAAAGATACGGTTGTTGTTAAGGCTATTGGCAGCGCCGAGCCTACCTATGAAGCAGTAACTCTGGGCGATAGTCCAATATCGCTTGCCAATACGCAGTTGGTGCCAAATTCGGTGGCAGTCGCTTCCGATAGTTCGCTGGGAACGATCTATACTGAAAATGCTGATTTTGCAATTGATTATACAAACGGCAAAATCACTCGTATTGACGGTGGTGAAATCGGCGGTGGCAGCAAAACCGCCTTATGGTATCAATATTATACGCAGTACAATGAAGATGCAGATTACAGTGTCAGTTATCAATCAGGAAAAATAACCCGTCTGGCCGGAAGCGCCATTCAAATCGGACAAATGATTCTGATTGATTATCAATTGCTACAAAGCTTTCTCAACGATGAGATAATTGTTGAAGCGGTTAATCAGGCCAATGCCATTGTCGAAGGAGCCATTGATACCGGACAAACCTTTGGGGCTGATTTAGTTTTGCAGACGGCGGCAACATATTTGGCGATATCGTTGCTTTGTCGAATAGAAGCGGCCGGTTGTCTGCGGTACGGCGGAAATGGCGATAGGGAAACTCGTTGGTGGCTTTCGCTTGGCGAAAGTTATCGAGTTGATTTTGAACAACTAATCAAGAAATTTCATCCGGGAGCTTCACGATTAAATCATCCAATACGGTCCTGAGAAAGGAGATATTTTGAATTCGATAAGCTATTTAAGGGGGCGCAGGTTATGGGTCGTGCGGAATTTCCAAATTTTTGGAACCGCCGATGAGGCCCGATTTTTGTACCTTGGGATAGAAAATGTTGAAACCATAAATCGTGTCATGTTTGGTACAACTGGTATCGGTGGCTCCGTTCAGGATATCCGCTTTTCTGATCTGATTGATTTTAAAGGAAACAGCCTGCCGGAAACAATTAAATCTCCGAAGGTGCTGATAAGATTTCGTTCGCCATATGTTGCTTATTTGATCGGGGAAGAATCTGATTCAGGATTCCGAATGGCGCGGGATAACAGTTCGCCCGGTCCGATCAGTGTTGATTTATTTATTTACGAAATGGGTGCCTGAGATCATGGAAGCAGATACAGACGAACAAGATGAAAAAATAATAGATGATCTGGATATCCTCGAGGATCTGAAGCAAGCAATATATAACGCAATCAAAAATGATGAACCACAACCGAAAGTAGGTGATCTTTTGAAAGTGATTGAATTAAAAAGGAAACTTTCCGTGGAGGGAAAGGGTGAGAAAAAATTCTGGGATATGGTCAATAAAATAAGAGAAGAAGAATTAAGTAAGCCAAAAAATTCTGGATCAACCAAAAACAAACCAAAAGGTGATAAATTAAAATGAGATATTTTGTAATAATATTATTTTCATTTTTTGTTGTCCAAAATACATTGGCCGATTCGATAACTCTTGATGGACAGAGTGGTATGGACGATGGCTACACTGACGGCAATAGTCAGAACACTCCGCGGGGAACTGAAACCTGGTTTTATGTTATGTGCGGCTTCTCTTCATGCACCTATTATGGCTATTTGAAATTTGATTTGTCCGATATCTCTGGAAATGTTGATTCGGTTAGTCTGAAATTACGTCGGCACCTACCGAATGAAAATGTCCAGCTTTACTTTTATCGCATTACAAGCGATTGGGACGAAACACAGTTCACGTGGAATAATGCGATGACCTCACCTGATATAGTTCCCTGGACAACTGGAGGCGGAGATTATAATAGTACCAAAATTGACAGTCTCACAAATGTTGGCTTGGATGCATATAATCAGGATGTCTATTGTCAGCGAGGTGACGGCGGCGGGTTAACTGAACTGGTACAGGATTGGGTGGATGGCACTTATGATAATTATGGAATAATAATAAAGTCCCAGATTTTGGGAGTGGGAGATACTGTATATATTTACAGTTCCGAAAATTATAATGAAACATTATGGCCCAGGCCAAAGCTTTATGTTGAATATACGCCTACTCAACCCGAGTTGAATATCTTTCGCAGAAGAAAGATACTGATAGAATCTTTGGGGGTTAATTAGTAATGAAAAAAATAGTTTTAATTTTAACAATGCTGTTGTTGATTCCATTTTGTTTCAAATCTTTTTGTACACCGGTAGTGAATAATTCCGGCAGTTCCGGTGAAGATACGTTAACATTTAATATTCTAAATCTTCTACCCAGTGGAAACCCCGCCGTAAAACTTGATTCGGCTTATTTCACCGTTTTTAAAAGTAATACCAACAATATCATCTTCAGAGACTCATCAACTGGTGTCAGCATGACCGGGGTTGATTCTTTTGTTATTGGAGGAGATGTTGTTTATTACTTCCATCGGGCGGTGGCCGACATAGACGGTGCAGGTGTCGATGGAATATACAGCTACAATTTTTTATCAGTGTATGATGACAGCAGTATGCGGACGCCAACTTTAGGGCAGTTTCAAATAGTTGGGTGGGAATTAGATGATATTGGCGATTCGGCAGGTTTAGCTGCAAGTAACTCTTTGAAATCACTCGATAGCCTGCATCTCCTGATTGACTCTATTATGGCTATTATTGATACCCTGCAAAATCAGGATAATTGGGTATCAAAAGAAGCTTCGTTATTCAGGCCATCAATTGATTCGGTGATTGTTGACGGGACGCAGTTTGCCACCTTAAATGGAGTAATTACTTCAACTAACCTCGCCGGCTCCGGTTTAGATGCAATCGGTGAGGCGACCTGGAAAAATATTGATACGATCCATGTCGATACATCCTTAATTGGTAAGTGGCTCTCAACCGGTACCGATACATCTGCTATAAAAGCGATGATGAATAATAACGAATTCATGAAGTCGACAGATTCTGCCCTAATAGACGTATCGAGCAATCTTGCCTATGCCGATACGATTGCCAATCGTGTTTTGGAGGATTCGTCATCCTATAAGAACTTTGATTCCGCCCAGGTCGCCTCGACAGTATGGAATACACCACAAAGTAATCATACCGTCGCAGGGACATTTGGAAAATATCTTGATACCGAAATTTCGGGGTTAAGCGGCGGCGGTGGCGGATTTTCATATCAATTGGTAGTAGTTGACAGTGGAGCCGGTCAAATTATACCGGGAGTTAGTTTAACAATACGGAATCTGGATCAATCGGCGCTAATTGCAACTGGAACCTCCAATATTCTGGGTGTGGCTTCATTTAATTTAAATGCTGCCAGTTATGTGGCGATTGCTTCATCGCCCGGATATATTTTTGAAAACTTTGATACAGTAGTAGTGGCCGGAACCGGTGTCGATTCCGTATACGGATATCAATTTGATCCCGGAACTCCGGCTGATCCTGATCTTTGCCGCGTTTATGGATATCTGTATGACATTGAAGGCAACCCGGAGGATGAAGCAACGGTCGCGGCTTCGCTACCGTCGGGAGTAAGTCGTTTCGGATCAATAATTGTATCACCATTTCGTAAAGAAACCGATACCGATGTTTCCGGCTATTTCTATATCGATCTTATTCCCAGCACTAATTTAACCCCTGCCGATAGCAAATACGAAATAGCGATTACACTAAGTGACGGCACCGTTTTACGTGAACGGCTTCTGATTCCCGATCTTGACAGTTGGATATTAACCTGGTAAAAATTTAAAAAGGAGGAAGTATGATAGTTGCATTTATTCCTGTAATTAGTTCACTGTTCGAGTTTGTCTCCGGCAATATAATCAATCTCGTTGGCGGTCTCAGTGCAATCATTATGATTGTCACTACCTGGATAGCCAAGAAGTATCTAATTCCATTTCTCAAAGTTGAGGGCCGACGACGGTATGCCGCCTATATTGCAGCCATTGCCGATGAGGTGACCGATGAGTTGAGACTGAAATATCCTGATAAGTCATGGGCCGTTTATCTTGATGAGGCGGTCGATAAAATTATTAAGATATGCGATATCAAGCCGGAGGTTGCCCGTCGCGCCGCCTCGGCGTCGATTTCCCGGAGATAGTGGACATAAAAAAAGGCCGCCAAAACAGGCGGCCTTTTTATTAATTATGAGATCAATAACAAGGCGTACTTCCACTTCCAAAAATATATTTCACCATAAAAATTACATCACCAATGTCAATTTGATGGTCGCAATTGGCATCGGCACGATGTGCTCCGCCAATCGGCGTCCCGCCACCCTGATAAATATAATTTATCAGGTACAGAATATCTAAGGAATTTGAAACACTATTTCCATCGTAATCACCTTCAACACGATTTAAATTACAATGGTACCGAATCAAAGTAGTGGAAATTTCTTTATGGCTGGTCATGTCGGTTCCGATAGCTGTGATGTAATAAAGTGAATCATCACTTAAGGATGTTGATGAATCCCAGTTATACACCCAATTGCTGACTAACATGGAGGCATCACCAAAATATTCTCGCGAATTTATTTGTTGATTCGCGCCGACCGCAATGGCAATATCAAGACCATACCAGCCGCCGTTATACAATACCTGAGAACCCTCACCGATATTTCTCATATAAGTATCAATGGAGGTTCCGGTAAGAGGATCGGAGATGGTAACAGCATACTGCCCGCCGCCATTATCCAAACCACTCATGGCCGAAAGGACAACATATAGTCCCGGGTTTCCGGAGAGGCCGAGGATCGGCAGCATCTCTTTTTCCTCAAAAATTATTCTCATTTCCATATAATCGGGAGTAAAATAACTTTCTACGAAAAGATCGTCACCATGAAAAGTGATATAATTTTCAAATCCGCCAACGAAGAAATCGTCATAGGTACCTTTATTGGCTCTCGTTTTCATTCCTGAGGCTAATCTTTCAACAACCGTATCCACTGGAATTGTGCGACTAAGTTCTCTCATCAATTCGGTATAACCCTTATCGAACCAGTACTTGATTGCAATTGCTCCGGCCGTTGGACCGCAGTAATATTCACCAAACTCGTCATCGATAATCGGGTTGCCGTCACCGGTAAAATAATCAACATCACCATAATTAGTCTGAAGCAAAGTGACGACTGAAACTGAATAATCGGTTTTGAGTTGCTTCTGATAATACTTAACCGATAAAATATCTTCATCATCGGTGAAGGTCTTGATAATATCCGGGAGACAGATTGTGTCCATAAATGATGGTTCAATAAAGTCCATCCGCGGCGGAGTCGGATCGAGTGTAATATCAACCTGGGTCGACGAGGTTCTTAATAAAGTGTCATACGCAGTAGCTCGAATAGTATGCGCGTCTTCAACTATTCCGGCGGGACCAAGTTCAGCCACGTACCCGGGACCGGTTCCGGAGGGATCAATACCATTGCGGAGAGCATGATTATTATTGTCATCAACTCCAAATCTGGTCCATCCTTGGGTTGAGGAACTATAATCGTATTTTATTGAATCAACAAATGAACTATCCGCATTATCCCAGACCCAGCATCTCAAAGGTGTTCCTGTTATATCGCCAGGTTTGGGCTCAAGAAGAGTTAATTTAGGTAATGGACCATAACCGCCGCTGCCGCCTGTGTATCCGGCCGAGTATAATAGAATCTTTCCTGGGAAATTATAGGCGACATTGTTTGCCAAATCAACATATCCATCTTCGACGCCATAATAATTATAGTTCTGGCAGGTCCATGGTACATGTAAGGAATCTTCAGTAACAAGAAGGACACTATCTTGAAAATCAGTATCTACTAGCGATGTTGTAATGGTAAAACCGGCAAAATAGGGTCCATTAACTTCCGGTGCCGTCTCAATAGAATCATTATAGGCCGGGATTGCGACTCGCCAGAGCCCGGGCGTGAGCTGAAAGCCCCAATCCGCAGAGTATGACAAGGTATCGCCAGGCATTGGACAAGCAGGATTTGTTAAGTCAACGTCCTGAACACTTCCGGCGCAATAAATTATTGTTGTAGCCTGGATATATATAAGCAGATATATTTCTTGTACCGAAAATGGGTATGGTGATGAACAGGTCATACCGGGATCCTGATAGACCAAATACTGCTCGTTTCCGGTGAGCCAGTAAGAAATGACAAACCATGGATCACCAACCGTTCTAACCGAACATAATTCAGCCGCGGCAAATCTGGGAATGGCCTGATAATTGGTGATTTCCTTTTCTTTTAATAGCGTAGCTTGCGCGCCCTGGCCCTTGTCGAACGCAAAAACTGTTGAAAAACTGAGCAAAAGTAATAACAGAGATATTACAGATATTCGGCTCATCATGACTCCCTTCATAATTTTATCTCTTTCCCTTGATATCGAGCGAAATCTATTTAACTTAACAACTTGTGTCAAGATGCCGTATTATTAAACGACCGAACCAATAAGGGTGTTTAAAATTTAAACAGTTTTTTAGGATATGTCAAAAAGAATAGATAAAATAAGTAAACCTGACTGGCTGAAAGTAAAAGCCTGCGGCGACAAAGAATATCTTAAGACCTTGTCGCTTATCAGGGAAAATCACCTTGAAACGGTATGCCATGAGGCAAATTGCCCAAATCGCGCCGAATGTTTTTCATCTGGAACCGCTACTTTTTTAATACTTGGAAATATTTGTACCCGTAGCTGCCGATTTTGCAATATTGCTACCGGGAAACCAAAAGCGGTTGATACCGATGAGCCAAACCGCGTTGCCAGAGCTGTTGACATTATGAATCTTAAGCATGCTGTTATCACATCGGTAAACCGTGACGAATTATCCGATGGCGGTTCCAAGCAGTTTGTCAAAGTTATAGAAGCAATTAGGCACTTAGAAAAAAATGTGACCATTGAGGTTCTTACGCCCGATTTTAGAGGTGTTGAAGAAAATATTTTAAGAGTTCTCGATGCTCAACCTGAGGTTTATAATCACAATATTGAAACCGTTCCCAGACTTTATCAGTCTGTCCGACCGGCGGCCAATTATATTCAATCCCTGAACTTGTTGAAATTGATTTCAGGAGGAAAGGTTGGGGTCAAATCGGGAGTAATGGTTGGATTGGGTGAAACGGTTAATGAATTAAAAAATGTTTTTGCCGATATGAGCGCCCATGGCGTTGAATATTTGACTATTGGGCAATATTTATCCCCCTCAAAGAATCATCATCCGGTAATAAAATATTACGAACCGTCGGAATTTGACGATTTGGCCGAGTCGGCTCGTCAGGCAGGAATCAGATCGGTCTTTTCCGGTCCCTTGGTGCGATCATCTTACCATGCCGGTGAGACATACCGACACCAATAGGTATCTTCCCATATATAGAACAATCTTGATACAGATTGAGGTTTACCTGTTTTAAGTCTCATGGTTTCTCCGATATGCTGAAGTGGAGACTCTTACATAGTAAACTGCGCAACTTGTGGGGATGGTTGTAGAAAGGTTCGAAAGGATAAAAAAGCTGATGCTTAATGACACCAAACATATCGTTGTCATCGACGACGAAAAATATATTTGCAATATAATTGCTGAAGCTCTGTCCGAATTCGATAATTATCGACTGAAAAAGTTTTCCAATCCTGCTGATGCAATGGACCATATCTCTGCCAACAGCGTTGATTTGGTTTTGACCGATCTGGTTATGGGTGATTATTCTGGCGTTCAAATTTTGGAGCATGTTCTAAAGTTTCATTCCGATGCCGTTGTTATTCTGATGACCGGCTATCCGACGGTTAAGACAGCTATCTCAGTTTTGAAAAAAGGCGGATATGATTATCTTATTAAACCGTTTAAACTCGAAGATTTAAAATCGACCATCTGGCGCGGACTCGAAAATCAGCAGATAAAAAGAGAAAATGTTGAACTACGAAGCCAACTGGAACTGATGACGGTTGCCGATGAAATTTCACGCGGTGTTAAAATGCCGCAACTTTTAAATCTTATTGTCAACACTGCCGTGAGCGTGCTGCCCGGTTCTTCAGCAGCGATATTATTGAAAGCCA
>DAOUVS010000107.1 GCA_030667525.1 Candidatus Zixiibacteriota bacterium
TAAAGGGAAAAGAAAAATGATTTTTTAATCAAATAATTTTTGACAAACACAGCTTTTATACGTTATATTGATATATAATTTGGTGGGGTCAAAATGAGAAATTATAAGTTTATTCTGTTTTTATTAATTATTGCATTCATAGTTATTTTCGCAGGTTCTGGTTGCGAAAGAAAAGATATTGTTGTTGATCCGCCCGGTAGCGATTATTATCCGTGGGTTGAAGAATATACAGCTTTTCCCGGACCACTTTTCCCCCATGATTCATTGTTAATAGTTGACTCAGTCGTTTTCCCGGGAAAAATTGCGAGTGGTTTATTACATAGCAATGATAATCCGATTCCAATGAAAACGGTTCTATATTTTGGGTGGGAAAGATTGGTGTTTTTAATTGAAATCTTCCGTGATGATACAATATTGGTAAATCAATATAACGGCAAACTATTTAAGATAGGCGACACTTTTCGTTTTAATATCGGTGACACAATTATTCAGGATTATGGTTTTGAATATCTCGGCAATAATTCTATTAGAATTTATGATTTCAAATGGCCCGATTCCAATGGTCTTACATTTATAAATATCCCCCATGATTATCTCTTATGGTGGGGATTTGCTCCAAAAACAGAAGGCGTTTTTGTCCGAAAAGAAATATAAGAATGAGAAGAATGATAAAAGTTACGTTGATAAAACCAATTTTATCGATTATCCTCATTTGGGGTGTCGCCTCAAATCTTTTGGCTGAGCCATTAAACGAACGATTTGAAGGCGCCTGGGAATCAATCTATCATATTGATAAGAGAGTTATCAGAGCCCCTGAAAACAGGTCTGTTGAACTTAGCCCCGATACATCCAGAATGACCATTGAAGGAAATAAATTCGAAGTTCAGACATATAAAAACAAATATAGCGGAAATATCTCTGTTTCAGCTGATACGCTAATATTTATTGTTAACCAACTTTGTAAAAAAACACCCATTAAAGATTCATTGATTTGCTCAAATTATGATTTGGTTGAGTATATGATATTCAGATTTCTTTGCGAGGATTTTTTGAAACTATCTTTTCCTGTATATATTGATACAATTGATTGCTCAGAAAGCGTCCGGACTAAATGTTTTCTAATGGAGGGCGATTGGGATAATACGCGGCCATACCAAAGGGTAAAAGATTAAATCCAGAATAAATAAAGAACGCAATTCCTAACATTCTCATTGACTCAAACAAAACCCTTCTCTATATTCGTTTCTTTAATAGATGGAGGAGCCGATGGAACAGCAAAAAGAGCCGAAAGTTACTGCCGAATTAGTCAAGGAACACGGATTAAACGAAGAAGAATATCAAAAAATTATAGAGATTTTGGGGCGTGAGCCAAATTTCACCGAACTTGGGATATTTTCGGTCATGTGGTCAGAACACTGCTCTTACAAAAATTCAATTGCATTGCTAAAAACGCTTCCGCGTGAAGGCGAAAATCTGTTAACCGGAGCCGGAGAGGAAAACGCCGGAGCGGTTGATATCGGCGATGGGCTTGCCTGCGTCTTCAAAATCGAGTCACATAATCATCCTTCGGCACTGGAACCGTATCAAGGTGCCGCGACTGGAGTTGGCGGAATCCTGCGCGATATTTTCACGATGGGTGCCCGCCCGATTGCCTCGCTTAACTCACTCCGCTTCGGCTCACCCGAAAATCCGAGAGTTCGTTATCTCGTTGACGGCGTTGTCCGTGGTATCGGCGATTATGGCAACTCGTTTGGTGTTCCAACGGTAGCGGGGGAGACCTATTTCGACGAGGCTTACACCGGCAATCCGCTTGTCAATGCGATGGCGGTTGGTATCGCCAAAACCGATGGGATGATATCAGCGACAATCAAAGGCACCGGTAATCCGGTGATGATTGTCGGGTCCAAAACCGGTCGCGACGGAATCCATGGAGCTACTTTTGCCTCCGAAGAACTCTCCAAAGAATCGGAAGAAAAACGTTCGGCGGTGCAGATCGGAGATCCATTTACGGAAAAATTACTATTAGAGGCGACTCTTGAGATTATCGATGAAGATCTGATTATCGGTATACAGGATATGGGCGCCGCCGGAATCACCTGCTCATCGGCTGAAATGTCGGCCCGCGGTGAATCGGGCGTTACTATCGATATTGATAAGGTTCCTATTCGCGAAGACGGCATGACTCCGTATGAAATACTTCTCTCCGAATCGCAGGAGCGGATGCTGGTTTGTGTCAAGAAAGGCAAGGAAGAGGATGTCCGCCGCATATTCGACAAATGGGAACTAAATTCTACCATCATCGGCGAGACCAACGACAGCGGCATATTTAAAGTCCGTCTCAATGGCGAGACAGTCTCTGAGATTCCCTCCGATGTCCTGGCTCTTGGTGGCAGCACCCCGATTTATCATCGCGAAACCAAGAAACCTGATTATATAGATGAACTTGCTAAATTTGATTTCAATGATTATCCGCTTGATCGCAACTGGAACGAAGATCTACTAACCATGCTTGCGGCTCCGAATATTTGCGATAAATCATGGGTGCATGATCAGTACGATTCTCAGGTGCGGACCAATACAGTGGTCGCACCAGGTTCCGATGCCGCTGTCCTGCGAATTCGCAAAACCGATAAAGCGCTGGCGATGGCAACCGATTGTAATGGTCGTTACTGTTATCTTAATCCGCGCATTGGCGCACAACAGGCGGTGGCTGAATCTGCCCGCAACGTCACCTGCTCCGGGGCACGGCCGGTAGCTATTACCAACTGCCTGAATTTTGGCAATCCGTATAAGCCGGATATCTATTACGGCTTCTCCGAAGCTATCGCTGGGATGGGCGAGGCTTGCCGGATGTTTAACACTCCGGTAACCGGCGGCAATGTCAGCTTCTATAATCAGGATAAGGATCGAGCGGTTTTCCCGACACCGACAATCGGGATGCTTGGAATTATTGATGATTTAAAACATATAACCACCCAATGGTTCAAAAACGATGGTGATCTGGTTTATCTTATTGGTGAAAACAAAGAGGAACTTGGTGCCTCTGAATATATCCATACGATCTTTAACAAAAACACCGGCCCGGTTCCGGAACTTGATTTACAATTTGAAAAAGATGTTCAGGATACAGTTCGTGAGGCAATAAATTCAGGAATAATCAAATCGGCGCATGACTGTGCCAACGGCGGTCTGGCCGTTACTCTGGCCGAATGCTGTATCTCCAATAAAGAAGAGGCTATCGGCGCACAGATTCATATTGATGAAGAGTTACGTGCCGATTGTTTATTATTCGGCGAGACACAATCAAGAATTATTGTTTCGGTTGATAAAAACGATGGTGAAAAATTGGTCGAGCTTTGCATCAAAAATAATATTCCGGTCTCAGCAATTGGAAAAGTTGGCGGTAATAGATTTTCGATAAATGATATTATCAATCTGCCACTGACCGATATGCTCCCGGCTTTTTACGATAGCCTTGGAAAGTTGATGGCCAAGGCATAGTTCGTTAGAATTGTAGTTCGAAACCCTTGCGGTTTCGACTTCTATTTATAATTAATTAAGTTATTGATATCCCTGCGTAAATATAATATATTATTTACATGTATTTTCGTAATATAGTTACGGCTTTCCTATTAGTTCCAATTATAATCTTTAGTGGATGCGGAACAACTCATCATTTTTTACCCTCAAGGCCTCTTGATAATGAAGATTGGATGATTTCGTTGGCTTGGCATTATGATCTAAATGGTTTGCATAAACCGGCCAGAAATATAATACCTGATATTAATGCTTACATTGGAATCGGCAAAAATTATAATTTTGGCTTTGGAGCACGGTTCCCATTTTTCATTACGCGCGCTTCATTGGTAAAATATTTAGATGTTAAAATTGACAATAATTGGGCAACTTATATTCATATGAACGAAATATTTGGTAACAACAATAATCCTTTTTTTGAGATTGGTGGCGCACGAAATTGGCGGAATGGATCAACTTATCATAATATCTCATTAGGAATTGGCTATGGCCAGCAACATGCTTGGTTTCCTAATATTGGCACAGAACGAATCACATGGATTGTTCTTCCGACTCTTAAATATCGTATAACTGGCTCAGATGTGGGAATGTCGTTAATACATTACAATGGACAGACAAAAAGTTCTGTTGTAAGTGCACTAAAAGGAATTTTGTCTGATAATGATAATCTTTATATTTTCGAATCTGGCGAATTGGATTCAATTTCAATATCAAAAATAAATGACTTTATGTGGCGTGAAAAAATAACATTTCACAGTTCAAAAAGTAAATTGATTACGGCCTTTTATGGATTTTATCCTCCCGACAATTTCTATTCATCATTGAACGAAATTCAATATTGGCTGGGCGATGAGTACAAAGCATGCTATTTTGAAAATGATTGGAATAATCTTGTTATTTTGGATTTAAATAAACTCAACAACGATTTAAGAAGTGGCCGAAGAATAATTATTACACGTTATCCCGAAAAGTTAGTAAATAGAGTCAAGAATCTAAATAGTCTTATGAACGATAATTCTTTCGGATTTGGTGTTTTCTCTTATCCTGAATAATCTAAAAAATCTGCCTGATCGATTCGCCCCAGTCATAAACAAGGAACTGAACCCGTCCAATAAGAAGCGAGATACGGCCCATCACTGTATATCCGAAATGCGCCCCGAATGAAATCATAATAAACCAGATACCGACCCGGGCCGTGACACCCATAAATCCGGTATGCTCTTTGGAAAAATAAAAATATATCAAAGTCGAAATAACGCCGATTACAATAATCAATGCCAATAAAGTTGCGGCAAAGCCGTTGCTCGGATCAAGCGATACCATCGTTGACAGAACTTGTGGCAATATAAAACCGTGCAGTGTCTGTATTAAATATATCCCGGCGGTACTGCCCATATAAAAGGCGAGCGAGGTTCGGCTGATCCATGACCATTTCGGAATCATCCGGGCAAACATCAAAAGTCCCAGAAGTCCCGGAAATATCAGCCACCATTCGCCTTTGTCGAACATCGGATTGACCAGTTGCTGGATAATAACCGTCTGCCAGATTAGCCCGACATAATACCCGGCCGAAAGCCCGGCAAAAACATGCTCGGAAAGCTTATAGAACTTGTTATCCTTATACATAAAGGAGAACAGCGATAAAATCAGATAGGCTTTCAGCCATATCTGAAAATGTTCTAAAAAGCTAAAACTCTCCATTTATTCCTTAGCATCCTTCGCTTTGCGGCGATTCATAAAAAATCCAACATTGCCAACTATCACTAAAAATATTATTAATAAATGCGCCATTGATTGCGCGTCCATTCCAATCGTAGCAGTACCAAGCGCACCAACCATCTTTTCATATTCCGCCGCGCCTTTCATTCCACCCAAAAGACCGGTCAGCTGACCAGCTTCAAGAAACGAATACATCTTCGGCGCCATCACGGCAGTAACACCGGAACCAACCGGGATATCGTACTGGGCATTAACGATTGATATCCAGTAATCGACTGTGGCATTGTCGGCGACACAATATATAAATTTCATATCATCATAAGATTTCACATGCTCCATCAGCGGCAGTTCAGAAAGCGGCGTTCCTGTATAATCAGTAGGAAAAATCGATTCAATTGAACTGGCCAGACCATGCATGACAGCAACATAGTTAGCCTTATAGCCAAGATTAACAAAATCGACACCATAGACTTTGTCAAACTCTTTGGCAATCTCCCGTGTAACTCTTTCTGCAATAGTTGGTCCGCCCAATGGGATATTAGATAAAGTTATAATTTTCATATCTTTGCGCCACATATGACGCAGAGCCGCAATCGACATCGGTTCGGTTTCGGCCAGAGCCGAAGCGTAATAGTCGAAAGTCAGCATAACCACCGAACTGTCGGGGAGTTCTTCGACAGCATTATAAAGCTGTTCTGCTTCGGGGGTAAGCTCAATTGGAAATTTCATTACAAAAATTGTAGGGAAAAGAATCGACAGAAACATCAAAAGATAAATCCAGCGACGATCTATGGTATTTAATTTTTCCCAGATATCCATTCTATTATTTACCCATATAAGTTCGTTCAATACCAAGAATTATCCGCAGTGACATCGAGGCGGCGCCAAGCGCCGCACCGATTATAATACCGCGCTGAACGGCGACATTAAACCCGCCCATCACATAGGTATTGATATAGCCGGGAAGGTTGTCGCTGAATAGCCGCAGGAAAGCTTCACCCATCGGAACCCGCCAGAGCATGACCAGCGTTGCCGTGAATAATAAAAGTGTTGCTTCGGCATTACGCGCCCGAAAAGCGCGGTAAGCGGCTGAGGCAATATAAAAGGCGAGCATCGCAAACATCGTTTCCATCATTGGGGCATCGACATAATTAAACAGCCAGTCATAAAATGAATTACTGCCAGTACCCAGATAACCCATCCAGCTATCGGGGAAGATGCTGTAAAAGATGGAGCCGCCGACAGATTCTTTGGTAACCGGCATCATGGCCGGGATAGCCATTGCAAAAACCGAGATAACGGTCATCAGCTTATAGAACCATCCCTCGCTTTTACGCTGAACAGCCCGGGCATTCACCCGAACAATCGAGACAACTCCAAGAACCAATGCAAAACCGCCAACAATAGTCATCCATTGCAGGATCACTTCTTTGGCATCGCCAATCCATATTGTTTCCGGATGGAAAAAGAAGCTGACTATCAGCAGGGTGCCGGCAAGAAAAGCGACTATAATTGGGATGGTTGTTCGCATCAAAATTTATGGAACATCAAACAGGTTAGTGTACCAATCTCCTATGTCAAATGTCACCAGAAGAGTGCCTATCAATATTGCAATTATAATTAATACCTTAACAAAGTCCTGCCCCTTGAGACCACCCAGCAAAAGTGGTTCTTTGCTGAGATAACTCGAGGCGGCATAAAGCTCCTCGCCCATCAAAGTGAAATCGCAGGCGGCAACAAAAAATGGCAACTGTTCCGGACGCGCCGTTCCGGCGATCTGAATAGCTCCGGCGGCGTTACCGGTTTCGGCCAATAACAGCGACTCGGCAAAAAATCCGCCCATATAGATATTAGCGGCAGGGCGTTCCCGCATCATCATACCATTAACCGTGGCGGTGAAAGCAAACTGCTCACCGGCGACATATCGAACCGTATCTTTATCATATGAATCAGCCTTGCCCATCTCGGCATACGCGCCCTCAACAACCTCCTGCGAGGCGGCTAAAACCATTGGGTATCGAACCGGAACCAACAGCGGCGTTTCATACTGAGCCGTAACGCGTGCCACCCGGCCCAATATTGCGATCCCGGCGATTGTTTCGATATCCTCGACGTCGGCGATGCCCGGTATAAAAAGGACCGGCTTACCCATCTCGGTGGCCCGGCCGACAGCATCCTCGACAGCATCAACTCCCGCAATTTTACGGATAAACAGCTTTTTGCCGGCTTTGGCCCATTTGGTGTAAAGCAATACCGCTGACGAAAATACAAGTAATAGAATTAGAACGGTCATTCTTGGTAATATAAAAACCGAATCGCCAAAATCCTGGGCAAATGCCTGAGAATTTAGGATTAGCGACATCGTTATTGTGAGAAGAATAACGGGGAGTGTTCGGATTGCTTGTAGTTTTTTCACGATGCTAAATATATCTATATCTTTCCTCAAAGTCAACTGCTTTTGAATTATAGACGAATTTGCTCTAATAATGTTTAAAAATATCTCGATGGAAATTTGAAATGGTACTTTACCCCATTTTCATATTATCAATCAACCTGACCCCGTGCAATTTTACCGCCAAAGAGCAGATTGTATTCTTATTCACTTTCTTCGTAATCTTAAGCGACTCGAAATCAGTAAAGGCGATATAATCAACTTTAGCAGTCGGGCATATTTTTTTGATAACTCTTTTCATACTGTTACGAAGTTTGATTGTTTCATTGACATTGTCACTCTTGACTAATTGCTTGGCAGTTTTTAATGCCTGATAAAGACAGATGGCCTCTTTTCTTTGGACTGCATTAAAATATTTGTTCCGCGATGACATCGCCAGTCCATCTTTTTCCCGAACAGTAGGAGCGATAATCATTTTGATTGGATAATCCAGATCAACAACCATCTTTTTCAGCACCATCACCTGCTGGTAATCTTTTTGGCCAAAAACGGCAACATCGGGACGGATAATATTAAACAGTTTGGCAACAATCGTTGTCACACCGCGAAAATGAGTCGGTCGTGATTCGCCCTCAAGAGTTTGAGTTATTTTTTCGCAATTAACATATGTCTCAAACCTGTCGGGATAGATGCTATCCCGTTTTGGAATAAAAACTATATCACCTCCGGCCGCTTTGATCTTGGCGATATCACCTTTTTCATCACGGGGATATTTTGACAGGTCTTCATTAGGGGCAAACTGCGTCGGATTGACAAAGATTGTAACGATAACTTTATCAGATAACTTTTTGGCTTTTCGAATAAGCGACAGATGACCCTCATGTAAAAATCCCATTGTCGGCACCAATCCGATTTTATTCTTACTGGCTAATTGCCGTGAAATGACCTGCATTTTTTTGATCGAGCGAATTATCTGCATTGTTTTTCCAATATCTCCTAATCATCCAGATCAGGAAATAATCTTGCCTTATCTTCAGGCGTTAATGGTAAACCTGGATTAGTAGTTGCAAAAATAACCTTTCCACTCGTAGCATTAACGGCAATTCGAATCCGGTTTCGTTGATAGACCGGAATATGATCAGCTTTACCCCCCTTTGGCTGTAACGGTGGAATTCCGATTAAAGTAATCATCCATGCGTTTATAGGAATACGATTGCCAGATGTGTATTGTACATACTGACCAACAATTATTTTGGCGGAGAGGGGATTATGGGGGCACGACATTAATGCTGTTTTAAAGTCAACTTTTGGCTGTTCTGTGGGAAATCCCAAATATTGTCCACCAGCATTTAGAATTTGCTCCTCAGCATATTTCGCATTCATTGGGGGACATACCACAGGATCAAGAATTCCATTATGGCAGGTTATTTTTAGAAGATTCCCACTCAATGAATCAATATATATCTCA
>DAOUVS010000224.1 GCA_030667525.1 Candidatus Zixiibacteriota bacterium
AACCTTTATCGGCCGCCTTATCAACCGCATCGGAAAGTTTTGTCAGCCGTTCTTCAGACATTTCGATACCTCGGGAATGAAGACGCTGGCTGGCATGTTTGGAAAAATTCAAACCCTTGGCCTGGGTCAATTCCTCAGAAAAGGTCTTCCTAAAATCGACGCCATCGGCCTTAGTTTGTTTGGGAGCATTTGCCTTACCCTTGTTAACGATATCGAGAAGGCGAACCTCACTATTGAAATTGTTTACCTGCATTTTGACTATACTTCCTCTTCTTCTATTTCTTCCACATACTCATTAATGGCATTGATTGCGGATAGCGGGATCTCCATTCCGCCAACCTGTAGATAAGCGGCACATTCGCGGTAAACGATGCCATCTACCTTGCCCTGCAAAAATGTTAATGGTGTAAACAGATCACCAGCGGCATCAACGGCACTGATATTAATCGTGTAATATCCCTCACCAACTCTCTGACCATTCTGATCAAGCCCATCCCATTTCATTTTATTACTTCCGGGAGGAACTTCTTTATCAGTTAAAGTTCGCACGACTAAGCCATTAATATCTAATATCTGGACATTCACTCTTTGCGCATATTTGGGACTGTTAAATGCTATCGTCGGTTGATTGTCGGCATCGAGATAAACACCATTGTATGATGCATTAACCTCACGACCAATTAATCCGGTTGCCATTGTATTATTAATCGTCTGCATCTGCAGGTAGTCCCACTCCAGCGAATTCGAAAGAGAGTCATTAACATTTTGTAACTGCTCCAGTGATGAAAACTGCGCTAACTGAGCAACAAAAGCCTCGTCCTCCATCGGCTTGAGCGGGTCCTGATGCGTCAACTTGGTGATCAGTAATTTTAGAAAATCATCCTTACCGAGCGTATTTTGCGATCCGGGTGCAACCGGATTACCATTGGTATCGGTAGCTATTGGAGAGATAATTCCCATGCTAAACTCCTTATGCGAAACAATTGACACCGTTTGCTGCGATGTACAATTGATCTTGTGCTCTTTGTGCCATAACTTCTTTGATAGCACTTAAAGTTTTATAACCTTTTGGATTATGCCGACCGGTTCCTTTTGATCCGGCAAATCTGTTTTCTTTGGCCTCATGACCGACGGCACCACCGCTGACCGAGACCTCAATGCGATCAACCTTGATTCCATGTCGATCAAGCTGCTCCACCAGATTATTCAGATTCGACTCTACTGTTGCCTTGGCAAGAGGAGAATCGACGATCAATCTGGCGCTGAGGATATCGTTGTGGGTGGTTACGGTCATACGGACCGGTCCGAGATGATCTGGTTCCATCCGAATCATAACGGTATGATTGTTCTTTAAATTCTTTCCGCTGATTTCGGCCGGTAATACAAACTTCGCCGGCATCACATCTATCTTGGTTTCTTTTATTTCTATTTTTTCGATATTATTGCCTAACGATGGTGCAAAATCAGAAATCAATTTGGTTTGGCTACCTGCCTGGCCGGTCTCGTTTATACTTACCTGTTTCTGATCCAATTCGACACGGGCGATTGCTTCAAAATTGTTCAGCCTTACTTTCTCACCGTCACCGGTTTTGATTTCGGGCCTAATTATCTCCGTATTTCCGGAAAATAGATTCTGTTTGGTTTCAGCAAACTGCTTGTTATTGGCACTTGGATGCTCATCAATAGCTGTTACTTTAATATATGACTTTGTCGGCAGAGCCAATTTGACCGGTTCTTTATCGACTTGATTATTTTCGAAATTTTTGTCCAACTTAATATTTTTGATATTTAATGATACGGCTACTTTTTCAATTAACCCGGCGGTTTTTAAATCAACACTGTTTTTAGGCATCAGTTCTTTATCTATTTCAGCCAAAACGGTTGGACGAATTTTTGCATCAGGTTCATCTGTGCCTAACTGAGTAAATGTCAAATCGATACTATTCAAATTCAAATTATCAATTTTTAATTCGGGATTAAAAGCTGACCGATTTACAGCAATATTTGAACCTTCTTCTTTCATATTCAGCGGGGCTGAAAGATCGGTTATAATATTCGAAAGTTTTTCTCTATAGTTAATCATCTCAGCAGTATTGGCCTTTAGGAACTGCTCTGAGCTGATCTGTTTCGGGTCGATCAGGTTGTTTTGGCTAATTAATTCTTCGGTCTCGGTACTTGTCATATCGCCTGACAGATCAGAAAGCATCGATTCTGCCAACTTACTTTCCAAGATTTCTTCAGGATTGACTAATCCGGCACCGACTTGGTTCGTTTCTTCTCCAAACAAAAACGGTAGTTCACCCGAAAGTTTCCCCCCAAGGATCTGTGAAAAATCGATCCCTGAACTTTTCGGGTCAACATTATTAACTGATCCCAGACCATTCTTTCCAGGTTCAATTCCGTTAAGACCGGTTAAATCAACTATGTTACCAAATGGATTCATTTACTATTCCAGTACAGTTATCATCTTTGTTGAAATTCTGGCGGCCCTCTTCGGCGGCATGATCGCCATAATTTTCGCGGCATTGGCCGATTTCATTCGTGGAAGAATCGCCAGGACTGCCTTATCGTCGAGATTTTCAAATAGTTTCCCAACCTGTTCGGGACGCATCCCATCATAAAGTCGGGCCAGATTAATGATACGAGCAGACTCAGCCTGTTCTATCTTTTTAAGAGCCTGATCGATTTTATATTCAAGAGCCTTCATTTCTTTAATTTTGCTGGCACTGGTAGCTTTGGCCGTATCAAGTTTGGCCAACTCCTTATTCAGCCAATTTAATGTATCCACCGAATCCTGCGGAGTCATCCTGACAATTTGATCAGAACCATAATTGATGCCATCAGATGTCGAACCTTCGGCCATTTGACCCTGTTTTTTCTCTTCCGCTTCCATCTCTGGGGTATAATCAAGAAAAGCGAGGCCATCCATAATGGCTGCGGTATCAATTGAAAAACCTTCCGATAATTCTTTGTCGGCAATACTCTCAATACTGTGCTCATCACTCTCATCGTTATTTTGGTGCTTTATATTGTCCATAGATAATTTTTCATTTTCAATGTTATCAGATGTCTCAGACTGTCCAGATTTCTCTACAGAAACCTCTTCGGACAATTCATGCGACGGAGCATTTAAAAATTTAACACCAACGATAGAGATTACAAAAGCTCCTATAGCAATTGCAGCCGGCAGGATAAACTTTTTATACTTATCTTTATACTTGCCCAGAAGACCCCACTTATTGGCACCTTCTTCGCCGTTGACTTCGCCTTCTTCTTTTAAATCGCCGTCATCTAATCCGACAATTTTTTCACTCGGTTTATCTTTATTTTCTTTGTCTAATGCCATTCTTCAGCCATTTTTGTTTACAATAAATTTATTTCACCAATGGACTGTAAAGCATGGCGTGTGCCAAGGTTCGGCAAGACACACTTAACCGATAACACGACAATATCTTACGAAAATTATTTGACAGTTAGCGGGAAGTCAGAGGAGATTAAAAGATGAAAAGTTTTCCTGTCTTACAGGTCAAAATATTCAGGATTTAGAAATTAGGAATCAGATTGTGCCGATCAGATATTTATCTTTTGCTGCGGTCACATTGAGTTTGAGAATCTCACGGCCGCCGCCAAGATTTTCAGGAAGCAGAATTTTAAGATAATTATCGGTTATTCCCCAATACTGTTTTTTATTTTGATTAGTCTTGGATTCGGCCACAGCGTAAACTGTTTGAGCGATCTCTTTTGCCAAGGCCGCTTTGTAATTTATATCCGATATTTCTCGAAGAATTTTGCTGCGTTCTTTAATGATTTTTGGAGCAACTTTATCCGACATCTTTGAAGACTCGGTTCCGGGACGATCCGAGTATGAAAAAACATGAAGGTAGTCTATCAAACCTGATTTGGCCACCATGACCGATTCTTTAAAATCGTTATCGGTTTCCCCGGGAAAACCGACAATTATATCGGCTCCGATAACGATACCATCGATTTTTTCCTTAATAATATGAAGATTGTCCAGGTAGTTTTTGGATGAATATGGACGGTGCATTACTCTCAGAACACGATCAGAGCCGGATTGTAGAGGAATATGAAGATGCCGGCAGATTCTTTGTCCACCCTTTTTGATTATCTCTACCAGATCAGGATTGACCTCTTGCGGTTCAATCGATGACAGCCTCAAGCGGGAAACACTGCTATTATCCAAAATAAACGGTACTAACTCAGCAATTGATTTTATGCCATCCCAACTATATTGTCCGATATGAACCCCGGTAAGCACCACTTCATGATACCCGTTCTTTGACAACAAATTAATTTCATCAACTATTTCCGACGCCGGACGATTAATCAATTTTCCACGAACACGAGGGATGATACAATAGGCACACTTTTGATTACAACCATCGCTTATTTTTACCCAAGCCCGGCTGTGTTGATAAAAGTCAAACACGGCCTGTGGTTCCGCTAAAACCGGCTTATCATTAAATAGAAAGGGGAATTTATTACTGAGTACTTTTGCAATACTGTCTTTTTCGCTGTTACCAACAACCAAATTAACACCATTTAAGCGCGCTATTTTTTCCGATTCCGAATCAACATAACAGCCGATAACAACCACAACCGCCCCATTTTCTCGTTTCGTTGCTCGAAAAATACTGTTCCTGCAGGAGGCATCGGCACGGCCGGTTACGGTGCAGGTATTAATTAAATAGAGATCAGCCTCCTGATTGTAATCGACCCGATCCAGACCCAGAATGGTAAGCTGAGTGGCCATTTTTTCAGATTCATCCGGATTTCGCCGACACCCGATGGTCTCAAGGGCAAAACATTTTGCCCTTTTCTGTTCTTTCGCTTCTATCATAATTATTAATATACGGGAGAACAGAAAAAAATAAAGCGGTGATTATCTCACCGCCTTATTTATTCTGCTATCTATTGAAATAAGCCAATAAATTATTCCATTTCAGGATTATCTTTTGGCTTCTCTTCTTCAACATTAG
>DAOUVS010000280.1 GCA_030667525.1 Candidatus Zixiibacteriota bacterium
AAATGCAGGAATTGTTTGATCGATAGTCTTTGACCGGTCAATGAAACCAACCTTTTTGATAAAGCTTATAAAAATAGAATCATCTCTGTTATCACATTGTATAGTAACCAGTTACAAAAATATGACTATTTTTTCAAAAAAATGATTGATTTTCAGAAAGTTTGAGCGATGTTATAGGTAGAGTTTATATGAAAATTCCTAAAAAAAGATATTTGATCCCGATTTTTATTCTCTTTGTCCTGCTGATTCGGTATGTTCCTGAGATTGGTCGGGATAAGTCCCCAAAAGACAGATACTTAGTCACAAAAGTGATCGATGGAGACACAATTGAGCTTTCCGGCGGGGATAAACTACGATTATTGGGCATTGACAGCCCGGAACGAGGTGATCTCTTATATGACCCAGCAACAGCCTATTTGGCCTCAATTGTTGCAAATAAAACGGTAACAGTGACTTACTCAAAAAGACGCCGTGATCGTTATGGTCGGCTTCTCGGTTACCTGTTTCTTGATGATATTTGTGTCAATGAAGCCGTCCTAAGTTCCGGAATGGCAAACGTTTACCTTTTTGATGACAATTTATCCGACTCAGTCAGAATAATCGGCCTTTTGAACGCCCAAAAAGAAGCAATAGCGAACAAAAGAGGGATCTGGGCACGGCCAGTATCGCCGGAAGATCTGTATTTGGCTATTAAAGGGAAACTTCGTTTTCATAGGCCATCCTGTCAATCAGTAAGAAATAGACCAATATTGGATATTATCAAATTTCCATCCAGAATTGATGCCTTTAATGAAGGTCTTTCACCTTGTCGAAACTGCCGACCGTGAATTTTAACGATTTCTCAGCTTTTTTGGCTTTTCTGTTTTTTTGCGGTTTTTGCTGGTCTTTTTTGATTAATCGGGTATAATATCAAGATGACTACAAAGAAAATATTATTGCTGCTCTTATTAAGCTGTTCAATTTTAATTACAGCCTGTTTTGGCCCCAAAAAGACCGTTTATACTTCTCCACCGGCCCGGGATATCCCTCTCGATTCGGTTAAGGTCGTGATCGATCCCTATCGAATTGTGCCGCCGGTTGATTCCTTTCTGCTTGAATTTACCGTTCCCGGTGACAGCAGTTGCCCGGTTAAAATTGAGTTTAAAAACTCCCAGCATAAAGTTGAGCGATTATTAGCTGACTCAGTTTTTTCCGCCGGCCGTAACAGATTGTTCTGGAGCAGGATTGACGAAAAAGGGGACTCGGTTAAATATTATCATGCCTATTATTATCATATTTCCATCTGTGACAGTACCTATACCAGAAGCTTTTATCATCGCCGGGAACTGATTGATTAATCTTTGGTTTCAGGTTGATACATCTTTTATCCGCTGAGCATATTCCTGCATATTATCTGATATATTTGTACTATTGATAGTGCACTGTTTCTATTTGTCAAAAAACTGTGCAATATTTGATATGCACTATCGACCGTCAAAGCCGATACAATAAGGGAAATCGCCACTATGGCAGATGAATAAAATAAACGTTTTTAATGCATCGAGGGAACAAACATGCCGAGCATATTAGTTATAGATGACAAAGATTCGATGCGGACAATGCTGTCACAGACTCTTCAGGAAGAAGGGTTTCAGGTTGACGCCGTTGAGGGTGGCCAAAAAGGACTTGAGTTGGCTCGCCTCAAAAGTTATGATCTGGCCCTGACTGATCTCAAGATGCCGGAGATGAATGGGCTTCAGGTTTTATCTACATTAAAAGAAATTGATAATGATATGGCGGTCGTCATTATGACCGCCTATGGTACAGTTGAGACTGCCGTTGAGGCGATGAGAAACGGCGCCTATGATTTTATAACTAAACCGTTTGATCCCGATCATTTAACCGTCGTCATCCAACGTGCGCTGGAGAATCGTCGTTTATTGGCCGAAAACAGTCTGCTTCGTGAAGAGCTTGCCCAAAATCTTGGCTTTAGCGAAATAATCGGACAGAATGAAAAGATGATTGAAGTCTCAAAACTGATCCAGAAGGTTGCCGGTTCGGATACATCGGTGCTGCTCCAGGGAGAATCAGGAACCGGTAAAGAATTATTCGCACGCGCCATTCATAATCTTTCGCCGCGTCGCGATAAACCGTATGTTGCATTAAACTGTGCCGCGATCCCCTCGGAACTTTTAGAAAATGAACTTTTTGGTTCGGAAAAAGGTGCCTATACAAGTTCGGTCTCCCGCAAGATGGGTAAATTCGAAATTGCCGATTCGGGGACTATTTTTCTCGATGAAATCGGCGATTTGGAAGTATCCCTTCAGGCCAAACTGCTAAGGGTTCTGCAGCAGAAAAATTTTGAACGGCTGGGCGGAACTAAAACGGTAGCGGTTAATGTTCGTGTTATTGCCGCCACCAATATGGATCTCAATGAGATGATTAAGAAAAAACTGTTCCGTGAGGATCTGTACTATCGTCTTTCGGTTTTTCCAATCACGATTCCGCCGCTTCGGGACCGTCCCGATGATATTAAACCGCTGTCTGAATATTTTATTGATAAATATATCAAGGACATGAAAAAACCGATGAAAACGCTTTCACGCGAAGCAACAAATCTGCTTGAAAAATATCACTGGCCCGGCAATGTTCGCGAACTGGAAAATACAATCGAGCGGTCAATTATTTTGGCGGAAGGTAAAAAAATTACGCCGGATCATCTTGCCATCAGAATTCGCTCCACTAATGAAATCAGATTGCGCGAGGGAGCCGGACTCAAGGAAATTGGCGGGCACGCCCAGAGACAGGCCGAACGGGCCGCGATTATTCGGATACTCAAGCAGGTCCGCGGAAACAAAAGAAAATGTTCGGAAGTATTAAAAATTGATTACACCACCCTGTTCGACAAGATAAAGAAATACGATATTGATACAGCTCAAATTTAATTAGACCCCTTTTTATGTTTTTCTATACAGTAGGCCGTCCTCCCCGGGCGGCCTTTTCTTTTGATATAAGCGCCTAATCTCTAATTCTTGACCGCGAAAAATGGCTTGCGTATCTCTAATTTTATATTATTATTTAACAGGTCCGATAAATTTCAGCTTTGCTCAACAGGTTTTTGATCGTTATGAAAAAAAATATTATTTATATCATACTGGGTGGATTATTTTTTACAGCAGTTATTCAGCTTAGTATTGCTGGCAATGAACCAACAGTAATTCAGGAACAAATTGGGGATATTGACCACGACTTATCAGCTGATGCGACATACAGTTATAATTGGATTCCGGTTGGCAGTTACAGCCGGTTTGATCTGTTTGTCGATGAGCCATACCTGCTTGCCAATGAACCTGCAATCCTCGATTTTTTCGCTAAATTTGTACCGAGATTTGATTTGCTCGAAAGTACCACCGGCTGGAGTGCCGAAAAATTCTA
>DAOUVS010000140.1 GCA_030667525.1 Candidatus Zixiibacteriota bacterium
CGAGGTATGCAAGGCCCTCACAACCTGCCGCGCTGCGCGCGGACTACCGGCCAAAGCTGCAATCTGGCCATAGGTCGCAACTTTGCCCCGCGGGATATTTTTTATGACTTTGACGACTTTTTGATGAAAAGATATATCCATTATTGCACATTCTAATTTGTAAAACCGACAAGACTAAATATGCACTGCAAACTTGCAAACTTCGCCGCCCTGCAATACCGATTCGACTATTTCAATTTCTACCGGCCGACCTAATATCCCTTCCCAGATCCTCTGGCACCATCCGGCGCCGCAATAACAATAACTTGGTGATAATTCACTATCAGCGGCACGAGCATATTCACAATGACAGAAATAGTATCTTTTTTCATCCTGAGTTTTCGCTTTTTTATACTCCTCGGGAAAAGCCGGCGCTTTGGTAATATAAATAGTGTTGCCTTTTCTCTCAGGTTTAATCAAAAATGCTTTTCCATGCAGGTAATCGATCAGCTTATCAATATCCTTATGCTTATCATATTCTGTCTTATAATCAGCCATCGAATCATCCTGACAACTGCAGGAACATTCTTTCATAATATTCCAGCGATCTTTTTCATCAGGAATAAGGCGATCGAATTTTTGCATCACCGTTTTCACCCAGGCTGCTTTTTCTTTGGGATCTGCCTTATCAATATCATCACTTCCCTTTAACAGCTTTTTCCGCTCGGCCTCATCTATAAATTCTTTAAGATTCTTCTTAAGTTTTTCATGCCAGGGTATTTCTTTCATCAGGAAACTCCGTCAAAATATTATTCTATATATATAAATAATCAATATTACCTTTTTTGGCAATCGATAATATTTTCCGTAATTTTTCCATCCGAGTTTTTTATTCTTAAAATAATCTGCATCGTTTTATCCGAGGTCCTTCGATAAATCAGACCGTCAAATTGTAATTCGCCGTCACTGGCACTAATAAATGGAAAGGTTACGACCTCATCCTTCTCTTCCCAGCCGGTCAAATCAGCATTAAAATGTTTTAGTTTTAGAACCGGACCAGTAGAATCAATAGTAATGGTAAAAATCTCATAAAAACTAACACTGTTATTAATTTTCAGCTTGAAGGTTCCACACATACTCCCGCCTGATGCCGGTGACCAAACCTCTTCAAAATTACCCCCAAACGCTTCGCCTTCCCAAAAACCAACCAACCATTCAAAATCATTAAATGAAACTATTTTATTATCTTTATTATTCATATTATCCTCCGAAAAACCGGTGTCCGCCAAAGCCCAACAAAATATTATTTGTATCAAGCAGATCAGGCATTTTTTAAAAATCATTTTTCCTCCTAAGACCAATTAACTCATTCAAATATTTAGACGATATTTTATTATAATTTGACAAATATCAAAATAACAGAAAAGTTTCCCAAATAAAAGACTTTGATAAATACAGAAGCACCGTATATTTGTAAAGTACTAACAAACTATGACACGAGGGAAAAATGTCTAAAATTCTTGGCCGCTTTGATGTTCATATCTGTAGCTTTTTTGTAACCATAATAATAATCATTTTGGTATTCGCGTTTTCGTCTAATTCGGCCGGACTATTTGATGAAGCAACAAATGCCGATACGCTCGGCCCCAGCCAGATTCATCAGTATATGTCGCAGAAAAAGATTGAGGCATTTAGTCGCCAGCAATCATCGGCGATCGACACCGAACCATATCGCTACGACCAAACCGAATTTGATGTCAATTTTTATAGTGTAGATATCGAGATTGACGTTCCGACTGAGGAGATTTTCGGAACGGTGACAACCGAGGCCAAATCGTTAACTGCTGACCTTCTTAATATTGAAATCGACCTGGTTAATGTTTTGACAATTGATAATATCGTTTCCGGCGCTACCAGCCTGAGCTACACTCGCACCGGCGATCGTGTCTTCATCGAGCTTGACCAAACATATCAACCGGGAGAGTACTTTACATTTACAATAGATTATCATGGCCATCCTGAGGCGGCCGGTTTTGATGGTTTTAGTTTCGGCACCAATGACGGTTACCCAATTATATCTTCCTTATCCGAACCATATATGTCACGAACCTGGTGGCCATGCAAAGACAGAAATGATGATAAAGCCGACTCAATGGACATTTCCATCACTTGCGCCACCAACCTTTTTTGCGCCTCCAACGGAACCCTGATAGACACTATTCAGAATGGCGACGGCACCTGGACCTTTAATTATGAGGTCCGTTATCCGATTGTGACTTATCTTTTCTCAGTGGCAATTTCTGAATATCAGATTTGGACCGATTGGTACCATTACAGCCCAACTGACTCGATGCCAATTATAAACCATGTTTACCCCGACTATTTTAGCTATTCGAAGACAACGGATCATTGGGGTGCAACCCCATACATTCTGGAGGTCTTCAGCGATATATTTGGAGAGTATCCCTTTCTGAATGAAAAATATGGGCATGCCAATTTCCAATGGGGTGGCGGCATGGAACATCAAACCTGCACCTCTATGGGTGGAAGTTCTTTTGGGTTTTCCGAACCGGTTGTGGCACATGAAGCGGCTCATCAGTGGTGGGGAGATATGATAACCTGTAACAACTGGCATGATATCTGGCTGAATGAGGGATTTGCCTCTTACAGTGAGGCTCTTTATTACGAAGTCAAAAATGGGGTCAGTTATTATCATGATTATATGGATGACATGGCCAGCGGCGGCGGCACTTATGCAGGTCCAATATATGTTTACGACACGACCAGCGTTGGTAATATTTTCAATTTGATCGTTTATGATAAGGGTGCCTGTGTTTTGCACATGCTCCGTCACGTTGTGGGCGACGCAACCTTTTTTGATATTCTTCAGACTTATTACAGCAGCGTCTATCAGCATGCCGATGTAACTACTGAGCAATTTAAAAATCTTTGCGAATCGGTATCTGGGATTGAACTGGATTATTTCTTTGATCAATGGATCTACGGGACCTATCGACCACATTATAATTATTCCCGTTATTTCGAAATCGACAATAGTGATGGATTCTACTGGACCTATCTCAATATTAAACAAACACAAACTTCCTCTCCTCAGTTTTTCACCATGCCGCTGGATATAATACTCAGCTACTCACCTTTTGATGTGGACACATTTAATATATTCAATGATACTAACGACATCACCTATATATTTAAGACCGAGCAGTTGCCATCAAACGCCACGATTGATCCCGATGATTGGGTCTTGAAATATACCAGTCAGGGGACTTTTTTCCAGCTAATCCCTTTCCCATTGGAAAATGCCGATCAATATGATGAATACGAAGATACGGTTATTGCCCGCGGAGGATTTGGACAAAATAATTATGAAATATTATCCGGCAATCTTCCAAATGGCTTGGGATTTTCCTCCACAACCGGGATCATCTCAGGCATCCCGACTGAATTCGGAGAGTATTCAATCCGTGTCCGGGCATGGGATATTCTCAGCTCGTATGAAGACACCCTTGATTATGATCTAACCGTAAACGAATATGCCGGTTTGCCCGGCGATGCCGACCTTAATCTATCGGTAAACATTCTTGATATAATTTTCATCATTGATTATAAATATAAAGCGGGGCCACCTCCTCAAAAACCAAGTCTGGCTGACCCTAACAATGACTGTCTAATTAATATTCTTGATATTGTTTATCTGATAAATTATAAGTACAAATCCGGCCCTGATCCAATTATGGGATGCGCCACGATTTAGAATAAGAAATTGCGTTCTGGTAATATTGCCAAAATAAGTCATTGCCTTAGAATATCTTTTCTGTTTATAATATTCCAAATATTAAGTGACGGAGGTCGAAATGGATAAATGGGAATGTGAGGCTTGTGGTTATGTCTATGATCCGGAGCTGGGTGATCCTGACAGCGATATTGCTCCCGGTACAAAATTTGAAGATATCCCCGATGATTGGGAGTGCCCTATATGCGGTGTCGATAAAAGTATGTTTTTTAAGTTTGAAGGATAATCCCCAATATTTAAAAATTGTGAGCAGCCTTAATAAGAAAAGGCGGTGGGAATTGGGAGATTCCGGACACCGCCAGATATTTTTTGCCTGTTAAGGCAAAGAGCACATATGTTAAATACGTAATAAAATTGAAATTGTCAAAATAATAATGTGAAAATATTTTCAAATATTGATTTTTGAAAAAATCGTAAAGGGAACGCGCCCTTTACAATAATAAGCGTCGTTGCGCCGATTTAACTGTATTGGTCAAAAGCATCGCAATTGTCATTGGACCAACACCACCCGGGACCGGGGTAATAAATGAAGCTTTTTTCTCGCACTCAGCAAAGTCAACGTCACCGCAAAGCCGATATCCCTTTTCTTTGGAAGCATCTTCAACCCGATTGATACCGACATCAATAACGACAGCCGCATCCTTGATCCAGTCACCCTTGACAAACTCAGGCTGGCCGATAGCGGCAATAAGTATATCAGCCCTTCTGCATACTTCAGGAAAGCCCTTGGTTCTGGAATGTGCCGTCGTTACTGTGGCATTGGCACCTTTTGCCTTTTGAACCAACATCGCTCCCATCGGTTTACCAACAATATTAGAACGACCTAGAATAACGACTTCTTTACCGGAGGGATCAATCTCATAGCGACGCAGCAATTCCATTATACCATAAGGGGTGCATGATTGAAAAGTCGGCTGACCAATCAGGGTCATACCAACATTAAACGGATGAAAACCATCGACATCTTTTTTGGGGTCAATAAGCAGTGTCATTGCCTGCTCATCAATATGTTTCGGAAGAGGCGACTGCACCAGAATGCCGTCAATTTCTTCGCGGCCATTCAAATCTTCGATGATACTAATTAATTCCTCAGCTGTAATATCAGCCGAGCGCCTGATAACTTCGGAATAAACGCCGATTTTTTCACAAGCCTTGGCTTTGCTTCTAACATAAGTGGCCGATGCCGGATCTTCGCCAATCAGGACCGCCGCCAATCCGGGAGTGATTCCTTTAGCTTTAAGAGCATCGACTTTAATTTTTAACTCTTCTTTTATTTCATTGGAAACTTTTTTACCGTTGATAATAGTTGCTGCCATTATCCCATTCCCTCATCATAGAATTATTATCCATAATCAACCACGAATCTCTCGATTTTCTCCGCAGCACCATTTTCTCCATTAATAGTCAGAACCACTCCGCTGATTTTGATATCATCGCTGGCACATGTGAATCGTTTTGGCATCCCGGTCAGAAATCGTCCCAGCGATGGTCCAATCGCCATTCCTATAATTGAGTCATGCGGTCCGGTCATACCAACATCGGTGATATAGGCAGTATTGCGAATTGTTATCAGTTCATCGGCGGTCTGGACATGCGTATGCGTTCCGATAATAGCCGAGACTTTGCCATCAAGATAAGCTAGCATCGCCTGCTTTTCCGACGTTGCCTCGGCATGAAAATCAACGATAATAGTGTCGGTCAATTGTCTGAGCTTACCCAGTTCACGATCCGCCACTTGAAACGGACAGTCCAGGTCTTTCATGTAGGTTCGGCCCATCAGGTTGAGAATGCCTATTTTGACACCATTGGCCTCATCCATATAGCTGCCTGAGCCGGGAGCTCCCAGCGGGAAATTGGCCGGTCTAATCAGTCTTGGTTCTTCATCAAGATACGGCTGGATATCCATTCTATCCCAGATATGATTGCCAGAGGTCTGACAATTGACCCCGTAAGAAAATATCTTACGGCTCATCTCCGGCGTGATACCGAACCCACCAGCAGCATTTTCAGTATTAGCAATAACATAGTCGGCCTCATACTTATCTTTCAGAGATTTGCACATCTCCGCAAGAACAAATCGGCCCGGTTTTCCAACCACATCTGCAAAAAACAGTACCTTAATTTGAGCCATTACTTCTTTCTATTTTGCATACTCTGTCGAGCGCGATTCACGAATTACGGTTACTTTGATTTGTCCCGGGTATTCCATTTCAAGTTCAATCTTACGGGCAATATCACCAGCCAATATCGATGCGGCCAGATCGTCAACCGATTCATATTCAACAATAACTCTGATTTCCCGACCGGCCTGGATAGCAAACGCTTTGGACACACCCTTGAATGAGTCGGCCAGTTCCTCAAGTTTTTCGAGTCGTTTAATGTATGCTTCCAGCGGTTCCCTGCGGGCACCCGGACGGGCACCGGAGATAGCATCGGCCGCCTGCACCAAAACAGGATACGGCGTCTCCTGAGGAACATCGCCGTGATGAGATTCAACCGCATTTATCACTATTGGATGTTCATTCAAACGTCTCAGGAAACTGGCTCCGATTTCGGTATGTGTTCCCTCGGTTTCACGGTCAATTGCTTTTCCAAGATCATGAAGCAGTCCGGCTCGTTTGGCCATCATTGGATCCAAACCAAGTTCAGCCGCCATTAACCCGGCCAGTGCCGCAACTTCCTTGGAATGTTGAAGAACGTTTTGTCCGTAAGAAGTTCGATAATTCAGCTTACCGAGTAATTTGATAGCCTCAGGATGAACTCCTTGAATTCCAACATCAAAGCAGGCTTGTTCTCCAATTTCTCGAACAATCACCTCCATCTCGCTCTCGCTCTTTTCTACCACTTCTTCAATACGAGTGGGATGAATGCGGCCGTCTTTGATTAATTTTTCAATGGACATCTTTGCGATCTCCCGGCGAATCGGATCGTAACCTGACAAAATAACCGCTTCGGGAGTATCATCGACAATAACATCGATCCCGGTCGCAGTCTCAAATGAACGAATATTACGACCTTCACGCCCGATTATGCGACCTTTCATTTCTTCGTTTGGTAAATTGACAACAGAGACAGTTGATTCGACAACATGATCGGCGGCACATCTGTAAACGGCTCCAAGAATAATTTCCTTGGCCTCTTTATCGGCGTTACGCTCCGCGACATCCTTAATTTCCTTTACCATCGCAGCCGCTTCGATTTTAGCCTCACCCAACAGATTCTCTTTAAGCTCGCTTTTTGCCTCTTCCGCCGTCATCTGAGCAATTTTTTCAAGTTTTTCATTCTGTATCTGCAGCACCTTAGCCAATTCCTCCTCGCGCAGAGTTATTCCTTTCTCGCGACCGCTTAAATGTCTCTCGCGGGATTGAAAATCTTTCTCCTTATTTCCGAGTATCTCAAGCTTCTTATCGAGATCTGATTCTTTATCAGTCAGACGCTTTTCTATTTTCTGAACTTCATTTCTTCTATTCTGCTGTTCCCTCTCAAATGTAGATTTTGCCTTGTATAGCTCTTCTTTGGATTCCAGAGCGGCTTCTTTTTTTATAATAACAGCTTCTTTATTTGCCTCTGAAACAATTTTTTTGGCGTTTTCATCGGCATTGGCGATTTTACTGTCGCCGACACGTTTTAAGACTATCCAGGCTGCGACAAATCCAACCCCCGCAGCAATAATGGAAACAAGAACAGTAACAAGAGTTCCGTCCATAGGTCCTCCTTCCCCTCTTAATAATGAGGGAAAATCTATATCAGTTTATGTCAAAAGAGAAGATCAAAGAAAGTTAGAAAGGCAATAGCAAAAATAATTGGCCAGTCTATTCTAAAGACAGCTTTTTATCAAGCATTTCAAGGATATTTTTTGCCCGGGAATCTACTTCTGAGAGATCATCACCGCTTTTTCTTTTTATATCAAACAGCTCCCCGGCCAGATTTAAGGCGGTTAAAATTGCTATTTTATTAGGCGACATACTTTTATTTCCCGCCGCAATATCACGCATTTTTTTATCCACATATTCGGCAACACTTAAGACATACTCGCGGTCATCTGAACTCCTAACCGTGTATTCTTCGCCGAAAA
>DAOUVS010000214.1 GCA_030667525.1 Candidatus Zixiibacteriota bacterium
CAGAAATTTGTTATTAGTAATATTCACCATTTTTATAGCATCGTCTGCTTTTGCGCAGGGGGATATTCTTAAATATGGTGAATCAGGTACTGATTTTAACTTTTTTGGTCAAATCAGTAGTAGAACGGATGGCTATGCCGGAGGCAATGTCGGAATATCATTAAATGGTGTTATTGATTTGAGATTTACTATAACTACTTTATCGGAAGCCAAATATTCTCCAAGTATTACGATACATCCGCTAAAACAAGATAGAACAGGACTGCCGTTCTGCCTATCATTTATTTATAGTGTTGTCGCAAATGACTTGAGTGCAATATCATTTGATAATAATTCATCATACGGATCGGTTATATTTTCTAATATTGAACTAAATCAAAATAAAATCATTCAACCATCGTTTTCTATAATTAATCAGAAAAACCGTTACAAGCATAGATTGGGATTAGGCCCCGGGTTATCTTACTTTTACAATTTTAAGACCCATGAGACGCTTAAATTTGAAGCCGTTTTGCTATTTTCTGATGCAACAACCTTTTTTGGTATTAGTATTGGCGTATTATTTAGAAATACAAAATAATCGTGACTGATCGAATTACTTATTTCGATTCAACAAATAGAATCTGAATTTTTTTGTAGCTAGACCAATCTGATACAATGTCACTGCCACCAGAATTACCCAGGCGAGTTGGCCGGGGTAAAATATCCGTGAGCCCTGCCAGTAGGTGAATCCAGACAAAAAGGCAAAGTAGCAATAGAACGATGCCAGTACCAAGGCTTCGCGTTTTTTGCCATCCCAGAAAAGAAGTACAAACCCGATCAATGATAAAAAGAAAACGAAAAGACTATTACCCTTGGTGAACAGTTTTTCAGTATAAATTTCAAAGAGATTTCGAAATTGAGGTAGCTGTAATGAGTGAATAGTGCTAAGCGCTCCAATATTCTCAAATATATTTTCAAAAAATACTTTGACAAATGTTCCGGGGTATCTTGAGAAAACTTCTTTGATAACCGCGATGGCATGGTTATGGCGTTCCCGAGCGGTTTCGGGACGGCCCTGGACTGTTTTGGGGGCGGCCATCCAATCACGGATTTCTATTAATGATTTTCTTGATTCGGCTTCATAGATGATTTTCGAGCAAAGATAATTTCTTGCCGCAAGGGTTCCTGTTTCCGAAACCGTAAATATCTCATGTTCACTTTTATTTTTAATCGCCCAGGGGAGCGCTACGATTATTAATATTAATCCGGTAACAATTGACCGAAGCAGGGCTGATTTTCGAGATAAAACCGACGCATGCAGAGGGAAAACAAACGCTATAAAGATTAATACAGCCGGGAAAAACAGTCCGACCGAACGTATCAGAGACGAGATACCAAGAAGAACTCCGCAAAAGATAAAATATTTCCATTCCCCTCGGTTTATTCCCATCAGGAAATAATAAATGGCGACAACCAATAAAAAGAAGAAGATACTATCGGTTAATATTGACGTACTAAGTGATATAGAGGTCAGCGAAGTGGCAGCCAGAAGAGAAGCGATCAGTGACACTGTTCTGTTATTTATAAGTAACTGGGCAATTTTATATATATACACACAACCAATACTGCTTACTAAAATCTGTAAAATTAAAATCGGCCAGGAGGTAAACCCGAACAGTTTAAAAATTGTTGCCAGCAAATAGCCGTAGCCCGGTCCGGCCAGCAAGAGATCATCGGCACCAGCGACGTTAACGCCAAGAATATATTTGGCAATGCTGATATATGTTTGAGAATCATCAAGAAGATGAAGAATAACCAGCGACGTATATTGATTTGCCATAAACAACAGGTAGAGAACCCGTAAAAGCAGGGCAGAACCAAATATTATAATCAAATCCCGTTTGGAACAAGAAAGTCTGCTTATTTTATCAGCCAGCGTCATTTGGTTTATCTCCTTTTGTATAAATACCGAATATACTGTTTGGAATCCGGGCAGTCAATTTAGAAACGCAGAATCGACATAATTAAATTAAAAAACAGTTGCCGAAATCGTATAAGCGCTTATATTAGGCAGTTGAGATAATGCCGAAGTGGTGGAATTGGTAGACACGCTGTGTTCAGGGCGCAGTGTCTTAACGGGCGTGGGGGTTCAAATCCCCCCTTCGGCATTTAATTTTAAATAATCCTTACAATCCGAATTGAATTGCTATGCCGCAAATTAGAATAACAAAACCGGCCAAAGCATGCGAGTATTGTTCCAAGGAAGAGAATTTAAACAATTTGAAACCGCTGATAAGGACATAAACGATTGATGTCATCGTGGCGATGGTGACAATGCTAAAAACGCCGGCGACAAGAATCATTCCCATAAGGCTGCTCTTGGCGGCGGGATACATCAATATGGGAATTAATGGTTCACATGGTCCCAGAACAAAAACTATAAACAACACCCAGGGTGTCAGGCTTTTCTTCTCATTATGATGATGGTGCTCATGTTCATGTTTATTTTTATAAGCTTTTCGCAAGCCCCATACCAAATAGACCAGCCCAAAAGCAATCAGTGCCCAGGCGGCGAGATCGCCCCTTATTGATTCAATGAATTCCAATTTTGTCACGGCTGTTCCGAGGGCGACTCCGATAAGTCCCAAAATAACCGAACTTAATACATGACCAATACCGCAAAGGATAGTCAAAAGCAAAGTTTTGGTCTGTGACCAGTTTCTTGCTTTCGAGATCGCTACAAACGGAAGATAATGATCCGGCCCAAGTAAAGTGTGAAAAAAGCCGATTGAGGCGGCGGTAATTAATAATATGGTCAGTTCTTCGGTCATAGTAATGTTACCTGCATGTTTTTATAATTTTTATAAAGACATGAAAAAATGCAAGTTTGTCAAGAAAATATATAACAAAAATATAAGTTGTAATGGTGCAATATTTTTATCTGCTGACAATCAGCTTGAAACCTTTGCCATGAATATTTATGATTTCGATAGAGCTGTCATTTTTGAGGTATTTTCTGAGTTTGGAAATAAAAACATCCATACTGCGTCCGTCAAAATAACTTTCGGAACCCCATATTTCTTTCAGAGCGGTATTGCGGTCGAGGATATTATCTTTGTTCAAACATAACAAACGGAGAAGTTCTGATTCTTTTGAGGTCAGGTTGTATTGATTGTTTTTGGTATTTAGTATTTGCCTTTTGCTGTCAAAGCTGTATTCACCTATTTCAAAGGAGGTTTGTGACTGTTTTTCGGCAACCCCGCTGGTTCTTTTAAGGACCGCCCGAATTCTAAGGAGCAACTCTTCAACGCTGAACGGTTTGGTGATATAATCGTCGCAGCCGATCTGGAAACCTTCGATTTTATCTTCTTTTAATGATTTTGCGGTCAGAAAAATCAGCGGTGTCTCGGTATCTTTTTGTCTGATTTTGCGAGCAAAGGAGAAACCGTCCAGTTTCGGCATCATGACGTCGATCAGGCAAAGATTATATTTGTTTTTATCAAAAAATACCAGCCCATCCTCGCCATTTACTGCCAGCGTGACTTCATAGCCGTTCAGTTGCAAATGCTCCTGAACTATCAGACCCAGATTTGGATCATCTTCCAATAGTAATATATTAGGCATCGTTAGTACTTCCAGTTTGCCGATTGATTGGCAATAATATTTCAGCATTGGTACCCTGATCATATTTGCTTTTCAGCGAGATTTTACCGCCGTGCGCTTCGACCATCAGTTTAACATAACTGAGTCCCAGACCAAACCCTTTCACATCATGCAAGTTGCCGGTGGAAACCCGATAATATTTTTTAAAAACCATTTTCAAATCTTCCGGACTTATACCGCGACCATTATCATCAATTGAAATGCAAATATTGTTTTCAGTATTTTTAGTACGCACCGTTATCCTGGGATTTTCAGGTGAATATTTAATGGCATTATCCAGCAGATTAAAGATAATATTTGAAAGATGATCCTTGTCGGCAGTTAAAATAAAATTATCGGCATCCAAAACGCATTTGGTTGTCCCGCCGCGGTTTTCGATCTGAAGGGTTATACTGTTGATGGCATCGCCAATTATTTTATGAATATCTACTTCGGATAATTTTAAATCAAATTCACCCTCTTCGAGGGTGGCCATCTGAAGAATTTTTTCAGCCTGACGCCGCATCCGGAAGTTTTCGTCAAGAATCATTTTCGAAAATTTGGTCACTTTCTCCTTGTCCGATATTACGTCCGGTCTGACAATTGCTTCGCTGGCCAAGGCAACAGTTGAAATCGGCGTCTTAAATTCATGGGTCATGTTATTGATAAAATCAACCATCAGTGATGCGCTTTTTCTTTGTTCTATGATTGTTCTAATAATATAGACAAAGCAGAAGATGAGAATAATTAAAAATAATGCGGTCAAAATCAACATTGGTCCGATCTGACGCCAGACATAAAAATCGCCAGATGGGAAATACAGAAGAAGTTCACTTGGCGGTGTTAATATATCAAGCGGAAAAAGCCGCGTTTTGTATTCGCTGGCCAAGAGTTCATTTTCATATTCTGCTTGTTTGGGCCAGAGTGAATCGATTCCCTCGGTTTTTATTGTATAAACATAATCCAGTTCTATCCCGGCTTGTTTAAGGCTGGATTCAATAACTGAGTCGAGCAGAAGAGAATCAACTCTTTCCTGAATAGTGCCCGGTTCGCTGTACCAAAGTTTATCCAATACCTGCTCAAGAAAACTAATGCGGATACTATCATCGCCACCTTGAAGCTTATACATTACTTTGTTGCTGTCCTGTAAATTATGTTCAAAATGAATTATCCTCGGCTGGTCACCCTCAATCTCGCCGATAATAGCTGTATCAACAAAACATAGTGAATCTGGAATAATTATTGATGCATATTTAAGTCTTTTTATTGTTGGTCCAGAATCGACCGAGCTGATAATTGAATCGTTTGCAATTACCGTTAAATTATGCTGAACCGTGTCACTACTGCTTCTTCGAAGAACCTGCGCATAGACATTAATATTTTTATCAGGAAGTGAGTCGCCAGCAACTTCGAAGGCGGTAATTGTTGCCTCATAAGTTTCCAATGATTTTGCGACTGATGATAAGGCGCTTGAAACATTATGCCGAAAGGTTTGCTCCTTGAGTGTTTTTGTACTACCCAGCAGAGTTACCTGAAGGATTGTCAAACCGATCATAGATATAACAATCAGGGCGACAATAATGCCTATTATTTTTTTCGATAGTGTCATAACTCTGATTCTATTATACGCAAAAATATTTAAA
>DAOUVS010000211.1 GCA_030667525.1 Candidatus Zixiibacteriota bacterium
ACATGGACACCACCATTGTTTTCATCAATTATTCTCTGTCGGTAATCTTTTTCTTTGAAAACATTGATACTGACTTGAGCACCCATCTTTTTACAGATATCAAGATTGAATGGCATCATCCCGAGATTATAAATATATGCAGCTCCCATCGCTTTGGCGATACCGCAGGCAAAAGCAGCAATTGGACCATCGCCGACAATAGCAATCCGTTTGGCCGAGACATTACTTTCCATCACGGTATAAACGGCATTTCCAAACGGTTCTTGTATCGAGGCAATCTCAATCGGCATTGATTTGTCATTTTTCCAGCAGCAGATTTCCGGGATAGTGGCATACTCGGCAAAGATACCATCACGATCAACCCCAAGTATCACAAGATTTTTACATAAGTGCATGTTTCCGGTTTTACATTGAAAACAATGATGACACGGGATGTGAGTTTCTGCCGAGATATAATCCCCGACCGAGATATTTTTTACACTGGCACCGACTTCGACAACTTCGCCACAACATTCATGACCGAATATCATCGGTGGTTTGATCCGCGATGCCGCCCAGGCATCCCAGGTATAAATATGTTTATCGGTTCCGCAGATGGAACAGGCTTTGACTTTTATTAAGACTTCATCAGTATTAGGTGTCGGTATATCTGTTTCGATTAATTCGGCACCGGCGGATGCTTCCTTTTTTATCGCCGCCAGCATTTTTTTTGCCATTTTTATCCCTTTCGGCTTATCTACCTATTTTTTATCAAATAGAGTATATCAAGATACCGATTTGGGCGAAAAATGTCAATTCACAAAAAAGCAGGCATAAAAAAATGGGTCCTATTGAGAACCCATTTTAATTATCGACAGTATTGTATTTCTAATCTTGTGCTGCTAATTCTTCCTTTTTCTCTTCGATTGGATTTTCAATACCAAGGCAGGTATCCAAAGAAACGGCTGTTTTCAAAAGTGATGAATCACGAGTTATAATACGCGTTTTTCCAGCGATATCTTTGATTTTGACTTTGCCGATTTCACTGCCATGAAGTGCCACCATATGACCATAATCTTCTTTAGCCGCCAGATGAACCGATGCGGTTCCGAACCGACTGGCCAGAATTCGGTCAAAAGCGGTTGGGGTTCCTCCGCGGAGCAGATGTCCTAAAATAGTCACACGGGTTTCAAGAGTTGTGATACCCTCGATTTGCGCCGACAATTGATTGGACACGCCACCAAGGCGAACCTGATCGGGCGAATTCTTAACCATCCGTTTAACCACCATCTCGCCGCCCTCGGCAGTGGCACCCTCACCAATGACAATAATACTGAAATTTTTGCCACTGACATTTCTATCCTTTATCTTATCGCAAACGACATCAATTTGATATGGGATTTCCGGGATCAAAATAATATCACCGCCGCCGGCAATTCCAGAAGCGAGCGCCAGCCATCCGGCATAGCGACCCATCACTTCGATAACCATCACCCGATGATGTGACTGCGCAGTGGTATGGATTTTATCGATGGCATCGGTGGCCGAAGCCAACGCTGAGTCAAAGCCAAAGGTTTGATCGGTCCCAAAGAGATCATTATCAATTGTTTTGGGAACGCCAATTATTTTAAGACCTTTTTCGGCCATTCCCTGCGAAGCAGCCATGGTGCCATCGCCGCCAATAGTAATCAAAACATCCAAACCGAGACGTTCAAAATTCTGGAGAGCTTCTGAAGATCTATCAAGGTAAATATATTCATTTCCCTGCATAATGGGAAAATTAAACGGATCGGCCCGATTAGAGGAACCCAAAATGGTTCCGCCCAAAGTAAGAATTCCTGAGACATCATGCGATCTTAGTTTTTTATAACGGTTTTCGATCAATCCTTCATAACCGTCCATAAAACCGACCACTTCCATATCGTAATCATTTATGGCGGTTTTAACGACCGATCGGATCACCGCATTAAGTCCCGGGCAATCGCCGCCTCCTGTTAAAACTCCCAGCTTCATTTTCGAGGCCATCTATCCCCCATCCTATGTTAGCTCAGGAACCAACTTGGTCTTCTTGTCATTAATGAAACCATTATACACTTTTTTAAAGTCTTCGGCAAGCTTTCCGGCTTCGGTTTGGTATTTTTTCTTGTCTTCCCAACCCTTGGAAGGATCAAGAACGTCGGAGGGGACATCTGGGCAGCTTTCGGGAATATCAATGCCGAATATTTTATCAGTTCGATATTTTGCCTTGGCCAAGGTTCCATCAAGAATGGCATGAACCATCGCTCTGGTTAGCTGAATGCTGATTCTTTCGCCCTTGCCATAAGGTCCATTTATCCAGCCGGTATTAACCAGCCAACAATTGACCTTAGGTTTCTTTATTTTCTCCGCCAGCAGATCGCCATAAACCGCGGGCTCAAGAGCCATAAACGGAGCGCCGAAACATGGGCTAAAGACTGCCTTTGGTTCGGTTACGCCGATTTCTGTTCCGGCCAACTTGGCTGTATAGCCAATCATAAAATATTTTTGCGCCTGTTCCGGGGTGAGTTTAGCCACCGGGGGAAGAACGCCAAAAGCATCGGCGGTTAAAAAGATAATATTATTAGCGTGCCCGCCTTTGCCTTCAGGAACTATATTATCGATATGAGTAATCGGATAAGCGGCGCGAGTATTCTCGGCAAGCGTATTGTCATTGAGATCGACCCGTCCGGTTTTGGCATCAAAGCCGACATTTTCCAAAATGGTACCAAATTTCCGGGTACATTCATAAATATCCGGTTCGCCTTCCTGGGAAAGATTAATCACTTTAGCATAACATCCGCCTTCAAAATTGAAGACTCCGTCATTGCTCCAGCCGTGCTCGTCATCGCCGATAAGGCGTCTTTTAGCATCGGTTGACACGGTCGTCTTGCCGGTTCCAGATAGGCCAAAGAAGATAGCAACATCACCGTCTTTGCCCATATTGGCCGAACAATGCATGGTCATAACTTTTTTCTGAGGCAGATAGAAGTTCATAGCCGTGAAAATTGACTTCTTGATTTCACCGCCATAGGATGAACCACCAATTATTACCAGCCTTTTTTGGAAATTTAAAATGATGAAAGCATCTGAATTTGTGCCATCCATTTCGGGATAAGCATGGAAATGCGGCGCATGAATAACAGTAAATTCAGGTTCGAATTTGGCCAGTACGTTTTCGTCATGGATACGAATGAACATATTTCGGACAAACAGATTATGCCAGGCGGTTTCATTTATTACTCTGACCGGCATCCGATATTTGGTATCAGCACCGGAATAACAATCCTGAACATATAGTTTTTTCCCCTGCAGATAAGCCAAAATCCGGTGATAAAGAGCATCGAATTTTTCGGGTGAAAAAGGTCTGTTTTCTTTTCCCCACCAGATTTTATCCTCAGTCGTTGATTCCTTGACAACAAATCTATCATTGGGCGCCCGCCCGGTATGATGACCGGTCCTGACAACCAACGGTCCCAAATGAGCGAGTTCGGCTTCGTGGTTACGAATTGCCTCGGTATAAAGCGCAGGCGTTGACAGATTCCATGCAATTGACGGAGCATTCGTAATGCCATATTGTGTGAGATTTTTTTCCGGCATATTTTCCCCTTTAACTATTTGTTTAAATACTAATAATTTCTATCTGTTAAATATACGTTATCTTAATCTTATACAGTATATCGACTTTTCAGATTGAAACTCAAATTATTTTTGAATGGAAAATCAATATTGCTTTTATTCAATTAAATCGCAATTATGACGAACAATGTATTATAGTAACAGTTAAAAACTTGGAACTTGAATAACAAAGTATTGGTTAGATATAAAATATGAGAATTAAACAGTTTTTGGTCCTGCCTAATATCCCTGAAAAAATTCAAAGACTTCGGGAACTGGCAATGAATTTATGGTTTTCGTGGAACTGGGATATAGTCAAGCTGTTCATTAGAATAGATTCTGATCTGTGGGAAAAATCATATCAAAACCCAATTGAAATGCTCGCCTCGCTGCCACAACATAAATTAGAGGAAGTTGCGAATGACGAAGCGTTTCTGGCTAATCTCAACCGCGTCTATGACAGCTATCAGCAATATTTGTCAGCCAAAAAATGGTTTGAGGAAACGGCACCGAAGCAGATGAAAGATACAATTGCCTATTTTTCATGTGAGTATGGAATAGATACCGGGCTTCCAGTATATTCTGGTGGTCTGGGTGTTCTTTCGGGCGATCATTTAAAAGCGTCCAGTGATTTGGGGTTGCCGCTGGTTGCCGTTGGCCTGCTTTACAGGTATGGCTATTTCCGTCAATTTCTATCTGCCGATGGCTGGCAACAGGAACGGTACGAGGAAAACGACTGGTATCACATGCCGGTAACGCTCGAAAAAGACGAAAACGGAAATCCGATACAATTCTCGATGGATTATTCCGGCACCCCGGTTATTGTTCAGATATGGAAAGCAATGGTTGGGGTTACTCAATTGTATTTGCTGGACACTAATATTCCTGAAAATCCGATGAAATTCCGTGAGATCACGTCAGTTTTATACAGCGGCGATAAAGATACAAGATTAAGACAGGAAATATTGCTTGGTATCGGCGGCGTTCGCGCCCTTAAGACGCTTGGAATCAACCCGGCTGTTTATCATATGAATGAGGGCCATTCGCTGTTTTTACAGCTTGAACGACTGAGGATGCTGGTAAAAGATTCCGGTTTATCTTTGAACGAAGCGGTCCAAACCGTTAAAGCTACCTCTGTTTTTACAACCCACACCCCGGTTCCGGCAGGGAACGAAACATTTGATCCCAAACTTCTGGAAAGATACCTAAAAGGTTTTGTTGAGTCATTTGGGATGGCCTGGTCGCAATTTCTATCTCTGGGACGGGTTTTCATTGATCAGGAAAGTGAACCGTTTGGAATGACTCCCGCAGCTCTGAAATTATCGTCCTTTTGCAATGGTGTCTCCAAACTTCATGGCGAAGTCTCGCGAAAGATGTGGCATAATATCTGGCCAGGGTTGCCGGTTGAAGAAATTCCTATCCGCTCGATCACCAACGGAGTTCATTTAAGATCATGGCTCAGCCATGATATTGTTGACCTTTTTGATACCTATTTTGGTCCAAAATTCACCAATCAGCCATCTCAATTTAATGAGTGGGATAAGATCCATAAAATTCCTGATGCCGAACTCTGGCGGATGCATCAAAAACGACGGGAACGTTTGGTTTTCTTTGACAGAAAGCGTCTTAAAAGTCAATTGGCTCGTATGGGAGCCTCTGATATTGATATTAAAAAAGCGGACGAGATTTTGGATCCAAGAGTGTTTACAATCGGTTTCGCCCGAAGATTTTCGACTTATAAGAGGGCCTTTTTACTATTCAAGGATGAAGCGCGTCTGG
>DAOUVS010000124.1 GCA_030667525.1 Candidatus Zixiibacteriota bacterium
TCGGTGAACTCAATTTTAATCATCCATCCATTGTTATATGGATCGCTATTGATAACCATCGGGTCATCTTCCAGCAGTTCGTTTATCTCGGCCACTTTGCCTGATAGGGGAGCAAATATTTCCGAGACAGCCTTAACCGCCTCAATTGTCCCGAATGAAGCTCCGACCTTAAATTCGTCTCCGATAGACGGTAACTCGACAAAAACAATATCACCCAACTCACCCTGTGCATAATCGGTGATACCAATTACAGCCAGACTGCCGTCAATTTTTATCCACTCATGTTCTTTGGTATATTTTAAATCGGTTGGAATATTCACAAAAGTACCTCCAATGTTATCTTTTGTTCCAAATGTTTTTTCTGCTATATCTAGATATTTACCCCGTTGTCTTACTTCGCTGCTTATCTTCTTCGGTTATTTTTTCAATAAACGATGTATCAAAATTCCCGGAAATAAAATCGGGATGAGATAAAATCTTCTTTTGATAATCAACCGTTGTCGGAATACCCTCAATAACAAATTCATCCAGCGCATTCAGCATCTTCTTGATAGCTTCATTTCTGGTTTTGGCACGAACAAGCAATTTGGCTATCATCGAATCATAAAAAGGCGTGATAACATATCCGGCGTAAGCAGCCGTATCAACCCTGACCCCGTTTCCACCCGGTATATGAATCGCTTTTATCTGACCCGGAGCCGGTCGAAAATCTTTGGTTGGATCCTCGGCATTAATACGACATTCAATGGCGTGCCAATCAACAATGATATCTTCCTGCTTGTAACTAAGTTTCTCACCGGCCGCCATCAAAATCTGTTCCATCACAAGATCGGTATCGGTCGCCATCTCAGAAACCGGATGTTCCACTTGTATTCTGGTGTTCATTTCCATAAAGTAAAAATTATGTTCGTTATCAACCAAAAATTCCATTGTCCCGGCGCCGAGATAATTTATAGTAGAGGCACCCCGAACGGCGGTTCGACCCATTATCCCGCGAAGTTCCGCATCCAATAATGGTGATGGTGTTTCTTCGATCAATTTTTGATGTCGCCGCTGAACAGTACAATCACGCTCACCAAAATGCACAATATTTCCAAATGAATCACCCATCAACTGAATTTCAACATGATGCGGATTCGCAACAACTTTTTCGATATAAACATCACCATTGGAAAAGGCCATCTCCGCCTCGGTGCGGGCCATTTGGAAACCTTTGCGAAGACCAGCTTCGTCGCGACAGAGACGCATCCCCTTACCGCCGCCACCGGCAACCGCTTTCACCAGTACCGGATAACCAAACTCAGCCGCAACCGAAATCGCCTCATCGATTTTGTCAACAACACCTTCTGAACCGGGAATAACCGGAATTCCGGCCTCCCGCATCATCTTCTTGGCAACACCCTTATCACCCATCCGGCGAATCATTGAAGGGGTAGGGCCAATAAAAGTAATATCACAAGACCGGCAAATTTCGGCAAAATCAGCATTTTCAGCCAGAAAACCATATCCGGGATGAATCGCATCGGCATTGGTAATTTCCGCTGCCGCAATAATTCTTTTGGGATCAAGGTAGCTCAGTGTCGCCGTGGCCGGACCGATACAAACCGCTTCATCGGCGAAACGAACATGTAACGAATCACGATCGGCCTCGCTATATACGGCGACCGTTTTAACATCCAGATCCCGACATGCCCGAATTATCCTCAGGGCAATTTCGCCCCGATTGGCAATTAATATTTTACTAAACAAATGAACTAACCTTCTTTCAACAATCCCGGAGTAATCAGAATTTTTTCATATCTTCCGGCGCCGGCATTTCAGTATTGGCGACATCTGTAGTTTCTTCTTTATCCCAACGATCAGCAGCACCGGTAATACCTTTGACCCGCAGGTCAAAGTCATCCGGATTACTACACTGATTCATCGCTTCTTCAAACGATATCAACCCGGAGCGATACAGCCGCATAATCGATTGGTCAAAAGTAACCATCCCGTACTGCTGTCCGCCCTGCTCAATCAGTTCAGGAATATCAATCGTTTTTTCCTTATTCATTATACAATCCCGAACCGCCGCGGTGGAAACAAGGACTTCCATCGCTGGCACTCGACCAGGAATATCACATCTCGAAAGTAATCTTTGACAAATAACCGCCTTTAACGTTCCGGCCAAAAGTAATCTTATCTGCTAATGTTGATGCGGCGGGAAAAATGATATGATCCTCGAAAGAGTTTCGACAGTATTCAGCGTATGAAGCGTCGTCAGCACCAAATGCCCGGTATCAGCGGCTGTCAAAGCAATCGACATCGTGTCAAGATCACGAATCTCACCCAGCATAATGACGTCGGGATCCTGCCGAAGAGCATGTTTTAACGCAGTCGCAAAAGAATCGGTATCAGCACCGACTTCACGCTGCGTGATAATCGATTTTTTGTCTCTATAAATATATTCAATCGGGTCTTCAATAGTCAGAACATTATCGAAACGATTGGAATTCATATGCTCGATCATCGAGGCTAGTGTCGTCGATTTTCCTGATCCGGTCGTCCCGGTGACAACAATCAGACCGCGTCTTTCCAACGCTAACTTTCCAATAACAGGCGGCAAATTTAAATCATCAAAAGACGGTACAATTGTATTGACCGCACGAATTGCAATACCGGAGGTACCTCTCTGACGAAACATATTAATACGAAAACGTCCCAGTTTGGCTACTGACAGTGCCAGGTCCATTTCATTTTTACGGCGAAAGCGTTCCAGTTGTTTTTCATTGAGAAGTTGTCCGACAACTGCTTCAACATCATCAATTGTCAGCGGATCAACAGCTATCTGTTCCAGAACTCCATTAACCCTCAGATGCGGACGTATTCCAACCCGAACATGAAGGTCAGATGCCTTCCGGTTTAACATTTCGATGAGCATTTTCTTTAGATTCATATCACGGCCTCCACGAGATTAAATAACTATCCTGCGGGGTCGATCAGGAAAAGAACCTGCCCAAATTCAACCGGCTGAGCGTTTTCTACTAATATTTTAGCTACGGGGCCGGAGACTTCAGATTCGATTTCGTTCATCAGTTTCATCGCTTCAATAATGCAAACCACCTGACCGACCGAAACTCTATCGCCAACTTTTGTATATGGAGGTGCATCCGGGGCCGGAGCCGCATAGAATGTACCAACCATTGGCGATTTGATTTCTATATAGTTCTTGTCGGCAGACGGGGGCGCTGAATCCACTGTTGCGGCAGAAGTTGCCGCTGGCGCCGGAGGAGGTGTCGCTACCGCTGGCATGGGCGGAGCCATCTGATAAACCGTAGAACCCCCTGAATGACCGTTACCACCGGAAAGACGGCGGGTAATTTTTATTTTCCGGCCCCAGCGCGAAACCTCAAGCTGATCAATCTCGGAGTCTTCTACAAGTTTAATCAGCTTCTTTATATCATTATCGTTCATATAAAAAAACCTTTTCTGGTTTATTTAACCTAGTCCAAAAAGATACTATATATCTATTATAATTCCAATAGTTTTTTGGGCGACGAATTAAGCACCCGACATCCGGTATTGGTCACCAAAACATCATCTTCAATCCGAACTCCGCCCCAACCCGGAAAATAAATCCCCGGCTCAACCGTTAACACCATACCGCGCTTGAGGATATCTTTACTCGCAGGGCCGGCGCTCGGTTTCATATGAACATACATACCGATTCCATGACCGGTTCCATGTTTGAAATATTTCTTAAATCCGGCGTTATCAACTATTTTTCTCGCCGCAGCGTCAACCGCTTGTCCCGACACACCTGACTTAACTTTCTTAACACCAGCCAGTTGCGCCTTCCTGACTGTCTCATAAACTTTCTTCTGGCGAGTCGTCGCTTTCCCCATCACAATCGTCCGTGTCATATCTGACACATATCCACCAAAAGTAGCGCCAAAATCAAACGTCACAAAATCGCCTTTGGCTATTTTCTTACTCGAAGCTGAACCATGCGGCAAAGCTGAACGATAACCGGAGGCCAGAATAGTCTCAAAAGCTGCTTTTTCCGAACCAAGCATCATCATCTGATATTCCAGTTCCGCGCAAACTTCACTCTCCCTCAGTCCCGGTTTGACATATCCCAATATCCGTTCAAAAGCGGTATCGCTGATATCGCATGCCTTCTGGATCATTGCGACTTCAGATTTTTCCTTAATAATCGACAACATCTCGACCGCGCCGTCAAACGGAATAAGAATCGAGTCACCTAGATTCTCCTGAAATCTCTTTATTTCAGAACAGGATATATACTCCGGCTCGAAACCATATTTGAGATTTTTTCCCTGAAATTTTTTCTCAGTTTTGAGCGAACCGATAGCATCACGTTCGCCTGTAATCAATCTAGCCCCTTTTATCTCTTTTCGCGCCTGTTCTAAATATCTGAAATCGGTTATAAAATCTGCGCTTTTTTGTTTGATGATTAAAATCCCATCCGGTTCAGCCGGACTGCCGCCCGAAAAACCGCAGAGATATCTCATCGATTCATGACGTCTGACAATAAACCCGTCAAGATTTTCCTTTTTGATCCAGTCCTGGAATTTTTTTATCCGTTCCCGTGACATCCATATACTCCTTTATTCCATCTTGTCTTTTATAGCATTTTGCGAAGCGACCTGCTTATTCAAATTTTTGATCTTTTCCAGTTTCTCAAATAATCTCGGCGATTCAGCTTTTTTGAAAAGCTTTCTAAAAATATTACCGGCCATTCGGGTATGTCCCTGCTCCATTAATAAATCGCCGGTTGTTTCGGTGTCAAACGGCAACTGCCGCAACCGTTCTCTCGTATTCTCGATTGATTCACCTTTTTTCCGAAAGGTCAGCAGTGTTATCTCTTTTGATCTGTCTAATTCTTCTTTTGCCAGTGATGATCTTAAACCTGTGGTATATCGATCAAGTTTGAGCACCCGCTCATAATACGAAAACGCAACAATATTGTCACCGGCCCGAAATTTCAGATCACCAAGATATTTCAGTGCCAGAATATTGTTTGGATCGACCTGAAGAATCCGATAGAATTGCGATTCGGCCTCATTGAGCTGATTAGAGTGATATAGCGCCTGCGCCAGAAGAATCCGTCCCGAAAGAACTTCAGGATTATCTTTCAGCATACTGGTACATAGCTCAACTGTTTTGGAATATTTTTTATTATCAAAATATTCCTTCGCTTTGGCCGGCCAGTATCCCTTTACAGCTAACTCTGCAGTCAAATCGTTATTCATTTATATAAAATATACAATTTCTTATTTAAACCAACAGGTAAATCATCTAATAATTTCGAAAATTACCGCTTATTTTTATTGAAGTCAAGCAAGAGTATGAGCAATCTGATAGGTCAGGAGCCGTGCCGTAGGTCCTGAAGAATGAAGGGCGCTCCTGATAATTTTCTTTCTAAACGTCATGCCCGCATCTTAAACGTCTTTCCCTCGAAAACGGGAACTGATCTTTTGACAATAATTAATACATATAACACAACGGTGGGCGCGAACCGCCTTTATAAATATAGTTTATAAGATATATTATATCCGAAATATTAACAACACCGCTACAATCAGCATCACCGACCAAAACATTAGGTTCTGGAGCATCACCACCGCTATATTTATATGCTATCAATTTTTCCACATCCAGAACATTAAATACGACATCATTATTAACATCACCACGAGAAATCGCCAGCATCGCCCGCGCGGCATTAATCCGGCCATATCCCATTTGATATGTTTTATCGTGTGAATCCTCAACCGCCGGATAATGCCAGCCATTACCGGTTGAATGATAAATAATCTGTTTGATTGAATCCGGTTGTCCAATAAAATCGGGCCGTCTCGCCATAATTCTCGCCGCCAATCCAGCCACAATAGGCGCAGCCAAAGATGTCCCATTTAGAAACATACCCTGAATATAATTTGGGCCTATTATATCTCTCTTAAACATTCCAACATACAATCCCATCTGGTCAAGTGAAAATATATTCACGCCTGGTGCCATAACATCAACGAGGTACTCATCGGCATCATAAAAGGAACTATTCCACCAATATCCTGCCTCTGTAGTTGCACCAACACAGATTACATCTGGATGCCCCGAAGCAAATGGTAGCCCTTCTCCGCAAAGAAGTGGATAAGATGATGGACCACAATTCCCCGCCGCCCATATAACAACTACACCAGAAGCAACTGTATTTCCAATCATATACCAAAATATTTCATCTACACCTTCATCGGTTTGGAAGCTGGTATCATATGGGATGCCCCAACTATTAGATATTATTGCCGCTCCACTATCTCTGGCTGCACCAAATGCCAATCGCATCCGATAAGTCGAGGTCATACGATATTCATCTGAAATTTTTTGCATTCTAATATTAATTTGGTCACACGTCCCCGCCATACCAATTGAATTATCTATGGAAGCACCCACAAGACCCGCGACAACAATACCATGATAACAAGAAGCGGGCATAGCCACAGTACAATTATCATTTAAACTATAATCAGGTGAGTACCCATATACATATCCACCCCCCTTCATTTTGCCCGCAGGCAGATCCTCATGTGGTTCCAGCCCACTATCTAAAATCGCAACTTCTATTGTGTCGTCAGTCAGTTTATATTCAAATGCCTCTTCAAAATCAGTACTGGCAGGGTGCAAATAATGTTGAAGGTTGTAGTACGGATCATTTGGTGCAGACCACAATTCAGTCCTTATTAAATATCCCATTAGAAAACTGGTTGCAAATCCCTTTTCATAAATTTCGTTGGCTATATTTAGTTGCTCTATTTTGGATTTGGTCTTAGATTCAAAAAAATACAACTCTGGCATATGCGGCGAATGCCTTATTAATTCAAGATTATTAACACTTATGATTGAATCAACAATTGATTTTATAACATCTTTTTTGAATAAAACTGTAATTCCGTCGCCAAGATAATAATTCTCATCCCAGCTAGTCTTAAATGCAAAATTCGCCTCTTTGATATTGTCGTAATTTGCCAATGATGAGACCAAAATTGATGTTTCATTTTGGCTATTCACTTTTAACCGATAGCTATTCCTTGTAAGTTGATCAGGCATCACAGAAACATCAAGGGAGCTTTCGGAACTATAAATGCCATTCCAATCTGTTAATCCTTCATTTTCTATATCAACTACTACATAATTATAATCAATTAACATCTCTTCTTTCTCACCCATTACATATCTGTAAATCCCGCTTGAATCAGATAATATACTAACATTTAGTAATAAAAATATAGATGTTAATAGTATACAAACTCTCTTACACGTAACTTCCTCCTAATTTGATTTATCAATGGGGTTTATTCTAACTAAATTGCCATTAGCCGCAGTTTCTGGCGCAAGATATTGAATAATCTAGCCATTATCCAAATCAAATCCCAAGACTGTAAATGGATAATATTGGTTTGAGCCCATCAAAACATACATTATTTCCCCATCGGGAGAAAATTCAAATTGATTTGGCAAAGGAACACCGATAAAAGTAATATCCCCAAAATTAATATATTTTTGAACGGTATTGCTGCCAATATTATAAACATCTATATAATTATGCTCGTAATCACCTAATTGACCGCTCAGTTTTAAATATATTTTATCGCTTCCCGGACCTATTCCGGGAGTTCCGTTGTATAATCTATTGACAACCAAAAATTGAGTCAGTGAAAGATCATTTGAATTGAGGATATGAATATATGATTTTTCATTATTATAATTTGAGACCAGTATAAAACGCTCATTCACATAATCAACCGCGCATGGACCCGGCACGGTTCCTCCGCCAGAGGAGGAGCCAATTATTTGGGCTGTAATAGTGACATTTTGACGATCCGTATAATCAATTACAAAGATTGAATCAACTCCCGAAACCAAATAAAAGGCGCTGTCATTTGACGTCAGGAAACCTCCTTCATAATTGGCTATCGTATCAACAAAAATAGGCGTTAAATCAGGAAACGATAAAATGGCGATTGTAGGCCCCCAACAGGCAAGAACAGCCTGCTCATCGGGGCTGAGATATATTTTTTCCCCCGCAATCCCTTCCAGAATTCCAATTGTATCCATTAGTGGATAATTAACAGCCAAGACTGATGGCGCCCCAGTTTTTTGTTCCCATATGCTAATTACCGCCTTTGTACCATCTTTTGTAAATTGAAGGTCAGCAATGACATAAGGCGTCTTTATGGTATCGATTACTTCACCGGTTTTGGTGCTGTATTTTAATGAATGTAACGGATCATCCCACCCACCGCCAGCGTGAATATAAAGCAAGTCATAATCGCCAACATGCTCCACCGGTGCCTGCGTGATATAATTCTTCTCACAGGACAGAAGAATAATCGCAAACAGTAATAGAATTACTGCCGTTAGACAGATTAACGACGGTTTTCTCATATCGCCTCCCCATATTAATTATTTTTTAAATTTTCAAACGATAA
>DAOUVS010000181.1 GCA_030667525.1 Candidatus Zixiibacteriota bacterium
TAGGACTGGTGTTTTTTGTTTTGTATTTGATATCAGTGGCTGGATTGATAGAGGGTGTGGTTCGGGTTGAAAATGGCGACAGTCATAAATTAAAGGAGCTGTTTTTATCCGGAGCCAGACACTTCTGGAAATTTCTTGGTCTGTTCTTTTTGACCTTTTTTGCTACAGGTCTGTTTTTTGCCCTGATGGTTATACCCTTGATACTATTTATAATTGCTTTTAAAGCTTTTGGCCTTCTGTTTTTGCTTGTCCTTATTCCGGTTGCTATTATTGCTGCTTTCTTGGTTTCGAATGTATACTCATTGGCGCAACGGGAAATTGTTATTAACGGAACTTCGGTTTTAGATGCGGTCCGTGTCGCTTTTTTGCTTTTTAAAAATAATCTGGGACCGAATCTTATAATATTTTTTATAACTGCCTTTCTCTGGATAGCAATAATTATTTGTGGAATCATTCTTGCAATTATTTTTGCCATTCCAGCTTTTATCATCGGTTCCTGGTCGACGCCGTTTATGATTATTGCTTTGGTTGTTATTCTACCGGTGTTTTTAACTGTTGCTATTATTGTTGAAGGTTTCCTCGGAACATTTTTTAATTCGTTGTTCACATATTTTTATCTGGAACTTCGGAATAAGGAACTTTCTGAAGATATTAAAAACAATCCGGATATTCTTCCTGCAAACTAATTTAATATTTCTAATATTTACTTGATTTTGTTCAGGTTATTGCTCTAATTAAGCAGTCATGAAACAACTGTTTTTAATAATGGCTATTATTATTGCCGGTTCGGTGCTTTTTGCGCAGGATCAGGTAGCTGAGGATACGACAAATCAATTCGATATAACTCAATTTGCAATTGACAATATCTATCCCGATGTTCCCAAAGTCGAATTCACAATTGATAATCTGAATCTGATGCGGGCTTTTTATCCGCTATATTATGAAAATGAACAGGAAATCAGACGGGATATAAGATTTGTAAATCGCAACGATTCGGTTTTTTATGCTGTCTGGGATAGTGTCGGTTATGCAATCTTGACGACAATGACTTCACTTTCCGGAATTGAATGGGTTGAGCAGGATATAAAAATTCATCTGATGAAATATCTTCCTCGCGACAGAGTTTATGACCCGGCCCTGTTTCCTCTGGAAGGTATCAAAACATCAAATTATGTCGAAGCGGCCCCAGCCGGACTGCATCAACTGATGAATTTAATAATGCTTCTTTCCGGGCGAAATATACAGCAGGTGAGCGATCCAAAATCTATCCAGCATTATCTCTGGGATCATCCTTTGCTGCAACAGAGCGCTTATAGATTTGATGTTATCGCAACCAATTTGGCGATAGCTACTGCCGAACATATAATTCCCCCTGACAGTCTGGAATTGATTCTATCCACCGAAAGCTGGAAAAGACACAATCCGGGATGGAACACTTACGAGAATCATTTTCGCCATAACTGGCTGCTTACTTCGGAAACACCGCTGGTGACCTATCTGGCCAATGAGCCTTATAATTCGGCCCTCGTTAATTTAACTCGTCCGACGAGTTTTGTTCGTCCGAAATCAGATAAACCGGTCGAAGCTGAACCGACCATACTCTCAGCCGGTGGGGGAAGACTTGGTTTTTCAGTCATAAAAACTCCGCTTGGTTTGTTTGAAGTAGTTGATGTTGATACCCTGGGATTTGGCTATGTCGCAGGTTTGCAGATCGGCGACTTGATCAAAAGGGTCAACGGTGAAATTGTCAGAAGCACTCGTGATCTGATGGGCAAAATTATTGAGAAACTCGATTCAGACGGTGTTTATATAATTGTTCTTCGCGAACAGGTTGAAGTTGGGATATTGCTTCTGCCGGTGGCGGTCGAAGAGACTGAAACCAAAGAATCCAAAGATTCTCTGAACAGCGATGATATTGATAAATCTGCAGAAGCTGAAAATAAACGTCTTTTCGATAATCAGTAAAATAACACAAATATAATCACAAATATATTTTCCCCGCTCTCGTTAATACCTGCAATAAATTAATATTGTTGTTGAGAAAGGTTTTTTATGAATGCGATTATTGTTTATCAGTCTGCCTATGGGCATGTCAAGCAGATGGCAGAATCTGTTGAAAAAGGCCTGAAAGAATCGGGAGTCGAGGTCAATTTATCGGTCGCCTCCGAAACGAACCCTGATGATATTTTGAAATATGATGCCGTCTTATTGGGTTCACCGGTTCGGATGGGATCAATCGGCGATGAGATGAAAGCTTTTCTTGATAAAACAGGTCGGATCTGGATGAATTCTGCCGCCAAAAATAAAATTGCCGGAGTTTTTGTGTCTGGTGGTGGATTTGCCTCAGGGATTGAATTAACTCAGATCTCACTTTATTCCACGTTATTAGAGCTCGGAATGGTTATGGTTGGATTTGTTAATGATATGCCGGGATATGGAAAAGGTGCCAATCAATGGGGCCCGTTTGCTCAAGTGGGGAATGAAGGCAAAGATGGACCTAATGAAGAATGCCTGACCGCATGTTATGAGTATGGAAAAAGACTGGCTTGGGCCATTCAAAAGATGTCAAAATAGTAAAATTGTAATGAATGCCCCAATAACTTATTGGGGCATTATATCTTAATCTGAAATCGAACCAATCCTCAATCTATATTTATTATTTGCTTGACTTAAGTTATGGTCAATAATATATTCGCCTCAAAATGATGAATGAAAATATTCGTGAGATCAAAAGTCGTTTAGCTGACGGGAACAGATGTGAGTAAATTTTTCGATTTCCTGTCTCGTCCTGTAAAAATCAATATTAAATCTTTGTGGAAGCCTATTGGCCTTCTGATAGGTCTATATCTCTTTATATTATCAATCACTCTTTTGGGGGATGCATTTAAGCTATTTGGGAGAGATTTTGCCGAAACCCTTTTGGCGACAACTTCTAATCCTATTGTTGGCCTGTTTATCGGAATTTTGGCGACCTCAATAATTCAATCGTCCTCGACGACAACTTCAATTGTGGTCGGGATGGTTGCCGGCGGGCTCATCTCAATTGATGGCGCCATCCCGATTGTGATGGGCGCAAATATTGGCACTACCATTACAAATTCATTGGTGTCATTGGCTCATATTAAGAGGTCGCAGGAATTCGGAAGAGCTTTCAGCGGGGCCATTGTTCATGATGTCTTTAATGTTCTGGCCGTCATATTACTGTTCCCGATTCAGTATTTTACCAATTTTCTTGGACGTACGGCCCTTTATTTGGAAACTGTTTTTGAAAATGCCGGCGGATTACAATTAGCCTCTCCAATAAATGTCATTACTAAGCCGGTTGCCAAATATATTATTCATCTGTCTGGTGATTCAAGCTGGTTGTCAGCCGTTGCGGCAATTTTGCTGCTTTTTATTGCCCTCAAGTTTATGGTTGACATTATGAAATCAATGGTTTTATCTCGGGTGGAGGGCTTTTTTAGCAGAACGGTATTCAAAACCACTTTTCGGGCACTTACATTGGGAATTATTCTTACGGCCATAGTCCAGTCATCATCAATTACCACTTCCATAGTCGTTCCTTTAATCGGCGCCGGCGTCCTTACTCTTCGCCAGGTTTATCCTTACACCCTGGGGGCCAATATCGGAACAACCGTGACGGCCATTCTGGCAGCATTGGTCACTCAGAATTCAGCGGCGGCGGCAGTTGCTTTTTCACATCTGCTTTTTAATATAATCGGAATATCAATCTTCCTGCCATTGGCAAATATCCCACTTTACTTGGCGCGAAAAATCGCTTCCATGACGGCAAGATCAAAATTGTATCCGATTGTGTTTATTCTGTTGACTTTTTTTATTATACCGATAATTTTAATATATCTGTTGAGGTAACATGTTATGTATAAGAAATTTATAGAGCTTTTTGGTAAAGAGAATCTTCTTGATCAGGCGCTGGACACAACCATTAGAATGCTAGGGTCTGACCTGGAGATGTTTAGCGCGTCAAAAAAATCTCTTCGTGACCGTGATAATGCCGAACTTCCTTTTGATATCTATGAAAAAGATAAAGAGATCAACAAATTTGAGCGGGAAGTGCGTCGCAATGTCCTGACCCATCTGACTATTTCTGGCGTGCATAATATTGTCCCCGGTCTTGCATTGGTTTCGATTGTTATTGATGTGGAACGGCTCGGCGATTTTGCCAAAAATATCACCGAACTGGCCAAGGCACACCCGACCCGGCTTGATGCCGGAGCGTATGAAAAAGATCTGGGAGAAATCGAACAGACTATTCTTATACGGTTTGATCAAATTATCAAAGTACTATCTGGCCCTGATGTTGAACTGGCCAAAAAGATGATGATTGAACATCGCGGGATTTCTTTTCGTTGCGATAAAATTATGGGTGATATTATTCGCGGCATCAATACTCCGCCGAATCCGTCTGATGCTGTTGTTCTGGCGCTTTATTTAAGGTACCTAAAACGTATCGCATCGCATTTGACCAATATTGCCAGTTCGATAGTTAATCCGTTTCCTAGAATTGGTTTTAGATCCAAAGATATGGATGATCCAGAATAACCAACAATATTTGATGTTTTCTTAGGAGTCAAACCAATTGCAGGAACTGTTAGCCAATAAATATTTCATCTGGGGCGGCTTCAATCTGTTGATTCTGGCTTTGCTGGCTCTTGATCTCGGTATTTTTCATCATAAGGATCATAAAGTTTCGGCCAAAGAAGGTTTGGTCTGGACGGTTATTTGGATCGCTGTTTCCCTCTGTTTTAATGTTTTCATTTATTTCTGGCAGGGCGAGACCAAGGCACTTCAGTTTTTTACCGGTTATCTGATTGAAAAATCGTTAAGTGTCGATAATATTTTCGTTTTCCTTCTGATATTTACTTATTTTGGCGTTCCGGATAAATACCAGTACAAGGTTTTATTCTGGGGTATTATCGGGGCGCTGTTGATGCGCGGACTTTTTATCGGTATCGGTGCTTTGCTTATCGCCAAGTTCCACTGGATCATTTATGTTTTTGGCGCATTTTTGGTCTATACCGGTATCAAGATGGGTGTCGCCGGTGATTCAAAAGTCGAACCGGACAAAAACCCGATTCTAAAACTTGTTCGCCGTTTTATTCCGTTAACAAAAAATTATCGCAATGGTCATTTTTTCGTCAAAGAGGCAGGGAAAAAATATGGGACACCGCTTTTTGTTGTTTTGATTGTGATTGAAACCACCGATGTTGTTTTTGCCGTTGATTCGATCCCGGCGATTTTTGCTATCACGCTTGATCCGTTTATTGTTTACACCTCGAATGTTTTTGCCATCCTCGGCCTGCGGGCGCTTTATTTTGCTCTGGCCGGTTTGATGGATATGTTTTATTATCTTAAATACGGTCTTTCGGCGATACTTTCGTTTGTTGGTATTAAGATGCTTCTGTCCGCTTTTTACAAAATCCCCGATTTGATGGCTCTGGCTGTAATTGGATTTCTGTTAGCCGTTTCGATTATCATCTCGATTCTGAAACCGCATAAGAAAGAAGCGACAAATTAGTTTTTATTTTAATCTTTCGACCGGGAATTTTTCGGCCAGTTTTTTGGACTGAGACTTCCTTTCCATTCGTCTTTTATATCTTTCCGGAGCGCTGTTATGAAGTTCCTTTTCAAATTCGGTTTCCGGAATTACTTGCGGAACTGTCTGAGTTTTGCCGTTTTCGTCAATTGCGACAAAAGTTAAAAACGATGAGGCACATACCATTCGTTCTCCGGTTTTGAGATTTTCACTGATAACATTGACATAAATCTCCATCGAGGTTTTATGCGTCCAGGTCACAAATGATTCCATACAGATCATGGCTCCGACACTTATCGGATAAAGAAAATCAACCGAATCGGTTGAAGCGGTAACGATCTGCTGGCGGCAGTGACGGAAAGCGGAGATCGAAGCGATATCATCAATATAACTCATCACCTTGCCGCCGAACATCGTGCCGAGGGCATTGGAGTCCGGCGGAAGGACCAGCATCGCCTTGACGGTTCTCGATTGAGACATCTTTTTTGTATCCATAAAACCTCACTCTTTTTAATTTTTTGCTAATAGACAAAAAGTGAATAATTCTCTACCGCCAGTCAAGCTGTTTATTAATCTGCAATTTATATAGTTCGAAATCTCACAGGGTTTCGACAAATTTACTGCAAAATTTTGTACCGACCTGTTATTTTGGCTCAAAAAATTCTCTATAAGTGGTTTCACCACCTTTCGTTACAGCAAAATGGGTTCCCTCCTTCGAAGGACAGGCGCTTTTCCGTTTTTTGTTTTTTTGGCTATCAGCTCCTTTGATAAAATGAAATTTCAGTATTCGTATTGTTAA